>JALZUX010000548.1 GCA_023301405.1 Granulosicoccaceae bacterium
TGGGGAATTACCAGAATATTACTGGTGTCGGCTGTGCTTGGTTTAGTGTTGGTTCAATTTGGCGGATAGTCTTATCTGGTGATGTAGCCCGGTGGTTATTAGTTTCAGCTGCGGAACTGTTGGGTCAAATTCTTTGCGTTCCTTTTATATTGATTCATTCTTTAATGCCGCCTAAAGCGAATTAGATGGTAATTGGGATGCCCATCGCCGAAGGAGGGCGCCACTGTTTCAAACAGCATTTGGCTAACAATAGTAAGGTTAATCAAAGCGGATATTGCAACCAATATGCGCCGAGGCCCGATGCATTTTGATTGGTGCCCAATGTAACTATGGTATAAGGTATCTATTCAGCTAGTTTTGCTGAACTCTACATCAATACTGTATGAATATAGGGTTTTGTGATTGTTCATAGGGCACTTGTCGTGCCTGGTTAATCAATGATGGGGGGAGGAGCGCGCGCGACCTACGCGGGTATTTGAGCGCGAACGGCACCGTCCACAGACACGACATGTGTGCTCTGAATAGCTACGGTATAAGATGATTAATTCAATACAGAGCACAGTGAAATGAAATTACCTTCGACTCCGTCATTTAAACTTACCGGCAGGCGTGCCTTAATTACTGGTGGTTCAAGTGGTATTGGCCTTGGTTGTGCCGTGGCATTAGCCGAGGCTGGAGCACACGTTGTTTTGGCTGCGCGTAGTGAAAAAACGTTAAACGAAGCGGTCGAGGCTATTAATTCTGCAGGGTATAGCGCCGAGGCACTTTTAATGGATATCAGTGATATGGATTCGCTGACGGCTGCCATGGAATCACAAGATCCTTTTCATGTGGTGGTAAATTCAGCTGGAACAGCAGCCCACAGTGCGGCCATTGATACCTCTGTAGAGGATTATCAACGCGTGATGGATACCAACGTTCGTGGTGCTTATTTTGTGTCAGCCTTGGCTGCACGTGGCATGTTAACAGCGGGTATTGCGGGGTCTGTTGTACATATCTCATCACAGATGGGCCATGTCGGTGGTATAGAGCGGGCCGTATACTGTGCGTCAAAGCATGCACTTGAAGGTATGGTTAAGGCCATGGCGATAGAGTGGGGGCCGCATAATATCCGGATCAACACGCTTAGCCCTACGTTTATAAAAACACCGTTAACTCAGGTAACCTTCGACAATCCTGAGCGTGTGGCATGGATAAAATCAAAAATAAAGCTTGATCGAATAGGTGAAGTAAAAGACATCATGGGCAGTGTGCTGTATTTAGCCTGTGATGCTTCAGCGTTGGTGACTGGTACAACACTGATGGTTGATGGTGGCTGGACCGCTGACTAGACTGATCTTTAAGGATTCGTATCTTGTGACACTCGCTAACCCTGAGTTTACTCTGAAATACAAAATGTTGTGACCACGCCCCTTGGTTGATTAGCTCTGTTACATGGTCTGCCGATCGAGGTATGATTGAGCATGCATTTTACTACTGAAGAATTTTCCCGACGCACCGCAAATGTACAGGCGGATTTAAAAGACCGTGGACTTAGCGGAGTTTTATTATTTGCTCCGGAAAGCCACTACTACCTGACCGGGTATGATACCTTCGGGTTTGCGATGTTTCAGTGTCTGGTGTTACCGGCAGAGGGTCAGGCGCACTTGCTAACCCGCGAGCCTGACCGGCGCCAGGCGCAACTCACATCAACTCTTACTGATGATCAAATCCATATCTGGGTTGATAAAATCGCAGCAGACCCTTACACAGGTTTACTCAACCTGATCACCGATCTGGGGCTGGCGGGGAAAAAGCTTGGCATTGAAACACAGACGGCCGGACTCACTGCGTGGCACTGGCAACAGCTGACGTTGTCTATGGGCAACAAGGTGAGTCTCACTGAGGCGTCAGATCTGGTGAGACTGCGGCGACGCGTAAAAAGTGCTACCGAAATCGATTATACCCGCCGTGCTGCGGTACTGAGCGATGATGCGTTAAGTGCCGGTATAAGTGTTACCCGGGCGGGTGCGTTTGAAGGAGAAATTCTCGCAGCGATGCAGGGCGCGGTGTTTAAAGGAGGCGGTGATTACGCGGGCAACGAGTTTATTATCGGGTCTGGTGATGCGGCGTTACTGTGCCGCTATTTTTCAGGCCGTCGGCACTTGGACCCTGTAGATCAATTAACACTCGAATGGTCGGGTGCTTACCGTCGGTATCATGCGGCGATGATGCGAACCCTGGTGATAGGGTCTGCTACCGTTAAGCAACAGAAAATGCATGAAGCGGCGGTGCAGGCGCTGGAAGCTTGTGAGGCGGCCATAAAGCCGGGCAATACAATGGGACAGGTGTTTGATGCCCATGCACGGGTGTTTGATAAACACGGTCTGACTCACGCAAGAATGAATGCCTGCGGGTATGGTATGGGAGCGATCTACAACCCGATCTGGGTAGATTTCCCTATGTTCTATGAAGGTAATCCGTTGGTGATGGATGCGGGTAATGTTTTCTTCTTGCACATGATCCTGATGGATTCAGACAGTAACTACGCGATGTGCTGGGGACACTCGGTGTTGGTAACAGAGCAAGGGGTGGAGCGACTAAGTCAGCATTCGCTTGATTTAGTAGAATTGTAGCTTTTGCCAAGTAGTAGCAATACTCAGTAAAAAGGTAACTATTTTGTGCATGTGCAGACAGAGCACGAAGCGCGGGGCGTAGTTACTGATGAAGGCGTATTAAGGCACTAACAACACCGTCTGTGTGACAAGCAAGTATGGACTTAATAGTTTCAGGCTTCTAAAACGATAGATGCTTCACAATTTGGTGTTTTGAGCAGCGGACAAGAAATGTGTTGGTCGGCCGTTTAATAGGGTGGTGTGCGAAGATAGTCAGGGTTAAGTGCGCGTTAAGTATTTTAGTCAATAGATAATTCGGCACCACGGATTTATTAAACAGTATGCTGCTGGAGCCTTAACTATCGGCATCAGCATAATGTTCCGGTAGCTGTTGTAAGACTAAATGAAAAAATTATTGAACGCAAAATTAAAACGTAATGCATTGGTAGTGAACGGGTTTTCCTGCGTGGCGCTGTTATCAGCGTCATTTGTAGTTTTGGCTGATTCCGGACATGACCACACTGACCAGCAATCAGTTATCAAGCCTGAATTAACGCAGTTCACCGAGCCGTTTCGTCCGCGGGTAGTGCGGGCGGCGCAACCCACGCTGGGTCAACCGGCGGTTTTCGGCCAATGGTCAGATGTAGAATCATGGCCGGTGATTGCCGTTCACGCGAACCTACTGCCAAACGGTAAAGTGTTGGCCTGGGATGCTACGCCGGATGACACCGACGATGACCCCCACACCACTGACAACTACACCACACGGGTATCACTTTGGGATCCCGTTACTAACATTCATATCCCCACCAACAACGACACCAATGCTGATCTGTTCTGTGCCGGCACCGCACAACTCTGGGATGGGCGGGTACTTTTTGCGGGTGGAGATAGCGAGCGTGCCGGCCTTAATGGTCCGTTGCCCAATACTAATATCTACGACCCGACAACTAATACCTGGCGTAGCGTCGCGAATATGGTAGCACCGCGTTGGTACTCGTCGGTGGCTGCATTGGCTAACGGTGAGATGCTGACCTATGCGGGAACCTACGAGCCGACACCCATTGCTGAGGTTTTTCAATTTAACGAGACATGGCGATCACTGGGGTTACAAGAACCGCTTGGAAACTCAGTTGATTATCAGTGGATACAAGCCACGCCAGAAGGCAACGTAATGTCTTTCGGCCCACAGAATACACTCACAATTATCGATACTGAGGGCGCAGGTGATTTAACCCTCGGCCCTAAACGAGACGGTTTTCCGGAACGCCGCTACGGCAGTTATGCCATGTATGACATTGGCAAGGTGCTGGTTTCAGGTGGCACTATCAAAGATGGCGGCGCCCCTTCATTTACGTCATCCGTGGTGATTGATACTGCCACAAAGCAAACCACTGATACCGGGTCAATGGAATTTGGCCGCACCCAACACAACTTAACTATTCTTGCAGACGGCAGTGTTCTGGCAACTGGAGGCAACACCGATGGTGCAGCACTGGTCAGTGCAGACGCGGGTGTATTTCGTCCGGAGGTGTGGTCACCGGATACTGGTCAATGGCGACCGATGAATGATATGTTGGTGGATCGTCAGTATCATGCTATCGCATTGTTGCTGCCTGACGGGCGTGTATTGTCTTCTGGAGGTGGCTATTGTGGCACCTGTGATGAAATTGGTTACGAAGAACAAAATGCCGAAATTTTTTCACCCTCTTATTTATTTTCAAGTGGTGATACGTTAGCAACCCGGCCTGTCATTACTGCTGCTCCCGAGACAATGGATTACGGTGTTGATTATACTGTGTCTACTGATCAAACAAACCTGATCGACAAAGTCCATTTGATTAAGCTGGGATCAGTGACTCATTCGCAAAATCAGGATCAACGTTTAGTTCCATTAACGTTTAGTCGTAGTGATGGTCGATTAAAAGTGACGGGGCCTGCCAGCCGGAACACCGCGCCGCCGGGGCACTATATGTTGATTGCTGTGAATAATAGCGGTGTGCCTTCTGTGTCTAAAATTGTGCGGGTTGGTCAGCCTTTGCTGACGACTGGCAGGTTAGTGACCAACGCATTGCGACCCAATGAGTCAGACGAATATGTAATTGAAGCAACTGATGCAGATAAGGCACTATTGGTGACACTATCTGGTCAAACTATCCCGCTTGATTTACGAGTTTCGGGCGTGTCTGCTAACGGTGCCAAGACCGCAGAGTGCACTCAGTCAGGGCAAATCGTTGAGTGCCGTGTGTCAATTCAACAGGCCACCCGTTGGTATATCAACATTAATGGGAGCTCTGAATCAGCCTATAATTTAACGGCAAGCCTAAGTACCGTCGAAGACCCGGAAGCAGGGTTGCCAGCACCCGATCAGATAATCACAGGATCAGGCGGCATTAGCTTTATTTTTACCTTAATATTGAGCTTATTCGGATTCCCCCTATGGTGTCGGCAGAATAGAGTTGTTATTTTTCAATAATGTTGCCTAGCTTGGAGGCATGCACGTGTTGTTAAGAATGTTAGCCAATACGTGGCTGGTACCGCCGGCGATCAATATAGCGTTAATACTATTTGGGCTGCTGGTAGCGCGCTGGCATCGCAGGTTGGGAGGATTGGCCATAGTCACCGGTGTGATGACTTTATGGCTATTCTCGACGCTG
>JALZUX010000549.1 GCA_023301405.1 Granulosicoccaceae bacterium
GCCATGCATCCGCTTACGATGATCGCCGTAGGTATGTATGGAAAATTGCTGCCTAACCAAAGTGGTGCACCATTAAGGCTGGTTGTACCTTGGAAGTACGGGTTTAAAAGTATTAAGTCAATTGTGAAAATTAGCTTTGTTGAAAACCAGCCTGACACCAGTTGGAATCTATCAGCTCCGCGGGAATACGGTTTCTATTCTAATGTTAATCCACAAGTCAGCCACCCGCGTTGGAGTCAGGCCAAAGAGCGTCGTTTAGACGGTGAGTCAACAGGCTTGGCTGCTTTGTTTGCTGAGAAGCGGGATACCGTCATGTTCAATGGCTATGCAGATGAAGTAGCCGGGCTCTATTCCGAAATGGACTTGAAAGAAAGCTTTTAACAGGCCCTTGGGTTAGTTTTAGCGGTAGAAAAACGGTTTTGGCTGGCACTTGGCTTGCACTTGATTTGACCAAGAGCGAGTAAGCCCTTCAGTGGCTGTCAACGGTGCGCCGAGTGGTATAGTTGTTGTAACACCTTATACCGATTAGGTAGGAATGCGACGACTAATAACTGGTACACAGCTGACCATCAGGCGCTAAAAAAATATGTTTTATGAAATTTCAAGACAACCGCATTAGTTTCATTTGGCGAGTGTCGCAACGTTCCGGGTTAATAGCATTTAACCTAACAAACTAATCGGTTGGTGGAAAATGTCCATGGCTGTAACCACAAATCAGGCGTCGGCTGCACGCAAGTTTTCTTGGCGAAGCTTGATCAAGCCTGTGGTCTTTATAGCCTGCCTAGCGCCGCTTGCAGCAGGCATTCTGGCGGTGGCAACCAATAACCTTGGGCCAAACCCAATAGAAAGCTTGTTGCATCTTGCCGGTGAGTGGGGTTTGCGCTTCTTGCTGATAACGTTGGCGGTTACGCCGCTGCAAGTTACGTTTAAGTGGTTATGGGTTGCCAAGCTCAGGCGAATGCTAGGTTTGTTTGCGTTTTTCTATGCCTGTTTGCACCTGATAATTTGGGTAGTGCTGGATCAGGGGATGGATTTATCCAGTGCGTTCAGTGACATCATAGAGAAAAAATACATCACCATTGGTATTATTTCGTTGTTGGCAATGTTGCCAATGGCCTTAACCTCTAACCGATGGTCGGTCCGCAAGCTGGGTAAGCGCTGGAAACCGTTACATCGGGTTATCTACCCGGTTTCAGTATTGGCTGTTGTGCATTTTCTGTGGCAAGTCAGGGCTAATGATGTAGCGGAACCTGCGCTGTATCTGGGGTTTTTACTGGTGTTGTTGCTGTGGCGATTTGTTCGTCAGATGAAAAGTACTTAGGGCATCTGTTGGCCGACACGCTATTTTGTAGCGTGAAAGTGTTAGTCTGCGTAGCGACATGCGCTTGTCATGGCAAGGGTGTTGTTACCACTCTTTCATTGAGCGCGGCCGATTATACGCCACCAAAATAATCAACAATAACGCACCCTTTCGGGTGCGTTAGCAGTAGCAGAGGTTTTGCCGTGCCGACCGCCTAGGTCATTTCTTTCACGGCAGCGGCTTCTTCTTGAAGCTCGACTTCGCTTTCTTTCATTTTACCTGCAATAAAGTCACTGACTTCAAGGCCTTTAACGATCTCGTAGTCGCCATTTTTACAGGTGACTGGAAAGCTGTAAATTAAGCCTTCTTCGATTCCGTAGCTGCCGTCTGAAGGTACCGACATGCTGGTCCAGTCACCGTCGGCTGTGCCATTAACCCAAGTGGCCATATGATCGACTACAGCGTTGCCAGCTGATGCGGCGCTTGATGAACCACGGGCCGCAATAACAGCACCGCCACGCTTTGCCACAGTAGGTATAAATTCTTCATGTGCCCAGGCTTGGTCAACCAGGCCTGTAGCGGCTTTTCCGCTGACCTGACAGTAGCTGATGTCGGGCACCTGTGTGGTGGAGTGGTTGCCCCAGACCAACATTTTTTGAACATCAGTGACTTGGCAATTAACTTTGGCAGCCAATTGACTGATCGCACGGTTGTGATCAAGGCGAGTAAGAGCGGTGATGTTTCTGGGGTTAAGATTCGGTGCGTTGGCTTTCAAAATATAAGCGTTTGTATTGGCAGGGTTGCCGACTACGCAAATTTTTGCCTCGGGGTTGGCCACGTCGTTCATGACCTTGCCCAGTGAGCTGAAAATTTTACCGTTATCTTTCAGAAGATCACTTCTTTCCATGCCAGGGCCACGAGGCTTAGCACCTATAAATAGCGCGGCATCAATGTTGGTGAAAGCTGTTTTCGGGTCATCGGTGCAGATGGTTTCAGCAAGAAGCGGGAACGCGCAATCGTCGAGTTCCATTTTCACCGCTTCAAGAACGCCCATCGCAGGCGTGATCTCGAGTAACTGAAGTACCACTGGTTGATTCGGGCCGTACATGCCGCCAGAGGCAATGCGAAACAGCATTGAATAACAAATTTGTCCGGCCGCACCAGTAATTGCTATTCGAACTGGATCAGTCATGGATAATCTCCTGCTTTGTGGGAAAGAGTGAGTTGCCATGCATCTGGATGATGCGATAAGACTGGCAGAGGTTCACATGGTTTATAGATCCTGCTTAATATAGCTGTTCTGACGACTTGTGTGGAGTGAAATTTTTTACTATAAGTGGGTTGGCCGTTGTTTTTCATGGAATTGCTACCGGGTGATGCATGACCTGGTAAGCGCTGAGCCGGGGTGCTGGTTAAGTTGGCCTTGGTCACGTTACAAGTGTTCCCGGTGCCGAATGTCTAGCTACCCGGAATGTCTCAAGCGAGATCCCGGTAGCATTTGTATTTAGGTAGAGTCTTGCGACTGAGTTCCGCTTAGCAAGAGCGCTTATTGCGAAATATATTCATTCCCGTAGCTAGGATCATTTGCCGTCTAAGTGACTCCTGTTGCC
>JALZUX010000550.1 GCA_023301405.1 Granulosicoccaceae bacterium
TTATTAGGATCGATCACCCCCGGCTTAGCACCCAACACGGCAAACAGCGCATCATAGAAGGCTTTTGAAGCATCCATATCATTAACGCCAAGCATTACGTGACTAAACATGGTTTTTTCCTGGTAGTTAAAGAAAAATTAACAGCCCTGCGGAGCGATACTGAATAAGTTACCACTGGCTACCGAAGGGCTGGTAAAACTGGTTGGAGCACGCCTTTTGCCAAGTGGCTACTGGCTGCTGTTTAAATTTCACACCCGCTTAGTGCAACATGCAGTTAGCAGCCTGCCGGGCTACTATTAAAGCTGACAGGCCCCCGCCTTGGAAGTACTTGCTGCCCCCTCAAATCCAGAAGTTCTCACGCACCTCAGCCTGCCGCATACCATCAGGTGCTTCAACCTCTACCATCGTGCCCGGATCCCAGTGAGTGATCCTCACCATACCGATGGCAACGTTGGTGTTGAAATCGGGTGACCATGCCGCCGAACTGACTTTTCCAACACGCTTCCCGTTAGCATACATTGGCCAATACCGGTCACAGGTCGGCAACGGGTCACCTGAAATTTCAATGGGTCTGGTCTGCTGCACCGGCCCTTCTTTCGCGACCCGTAACAATGCATCGCGGCCAATGCAACCAATAGCGGTTTGGGTATCACAAAATCGACCAAGGCCGCATTCGTGTGGCGTGTTGTCATCAGTCATATCATTGCCGTAGGACAGTAATCCGCCCTCGATCCGCTCGATCCCGTTTGGGCAACCTGCACGTACGTTTAGGTCTTCACCGGCTGCGAATAATGCATTCCAAAGCGGCATGGCAATATCGCTACCATCAACATAGATTTCGAACCCACCTTGCTTTGAATACCCGGACCGTGCAATCACCAGATCACGCCCTTCATACTGAAACATATCAAAGCGAAAGAAACGAATATCCCGAATACGATCACCGAATACCCTAACTAATAACTCTTCAGCCCTAGGGCCTTGTACGGCCAGCGGACTGACGTCTGGCTCATCGACCAGTACGTCTAGTCGGTAACCGTTGGCAATACCTTTTACCCAGTACAGCAAATCACTGTCGGCAATGGAAATCCACCACTGATCTTCGGCTATCTTTACCGCCACCGGATCATTCAACATGCCGCCTGTCTCATCAACGATAGGAACGTAGTAACACTGGCCCGGCAGCATGCGGCGTAGATCTCGAGGCGTTAACATTTGCATTAAACGGCCAGCATCAGGGCCGCGCAGCTCGACCTGCCGCTCTACCGCGACATCCCAAATTTGCACATGGTCCTTAAGGTGACGGTAATCGGCCTCCACGCTTTCGAAAACGGTGGGCAGCAACATATGGTTGTAGACGGTATAGGCTTTAACGCCAGCCGCTTCTACACCTTCTGAGAACGGGGTACGGCGCAACCGGCGCGATAGAGAGAGTAAAGCCATGAAAGATCCTCTGGCATGAAAACAGATCACTTACCTGAGCATCACGTTAAGCGGCTTTCAGCTTGGCGTGAGTCTTGGCTTCGGTGATGGAATGATGATGAAAACACTGCCACATGCTCATCCAACTAGAGGCGGCGATAGTAGCCTGCAATCCACGAAAACGCCTAACGGCATTTGTTCTGAATGCGACTGCTATGATCTGATTCGCCCATTCCCAGCGCAGGTTCAGGACCAGTATAGAAATACACAAATAACACGGCTCGGTCACGATCACTGCCCCCTCCCCGACCCCACTCTTTGCTTGCCCTGATCACAGTCAGGCAATGCTATGATTGCCTAAAACAGGAGATGGAAATTGATCACTTTATACGCGTCAAAAGGTACGGGTTCAATGGCCCCGCAGGCCGTGCTTGCCTGCGCCAATGCCGAGCATAAAATTGTCTGGATTGACTATGACGCAAACGAGCATCACTCTGAAAATTTCCTATCAATCAATCCACGAGGTCAGTTACCGGCGTTAGCACTGGAAGATGGAACCATTGTGACGGAATCGGCTGCCATTATGTTGCACCTTGCAGACTGTTACCCTGCTGCAAATCTGATAGCCAAACCGACAACATCGCAACGTGCACAAACTTACCGTTGGATAACTTTTATGGCGACCAACGTTTATGAAGATTTTCTACGCATAGAGTATTCGCAAAACTACACCGTTGAGCCCGTTGCCGAGGCAAGCGTAGCTGCTTCGGGTGTAGCGTCGTTAAGCCGGTCATGGGGCATATTGAATGAGGCCTTAACAGATAGCCATTACCTAGTTGGCGATAAATTATCGATAGCAGATATTTATATGGCAATGCTGTTTACCTGGCCGCAGAATCACGAAAGTCTTATCGCAAAGTGCCCTAATCTTTTACCGGCAGTGCAGAATACTTTGGCTATTGAAGGTATTAAGAAAGTGTTTGATGAGAACGAATGTATTGTTTAATTTGAGATCGCCTTTCGTGGGATCTTGCCGGGGGTGTTGTGTTAGATGGTGTCCCTGCGGGGGCTGCTTGGTTTGGTGTCGCCTTCGGCGGTGTTAGATGGTGTCCCTGCAGGGCTGTTGTGTTAGGTGTCGCCTTCGGCTGGACCTTGCCGGGGGTTGCTGTTTAGGTGTGCCCTTCCGGTGGAGTTATGTTTGGTGGTGTCTTTGCTGGGCTGCTGTTTTAGATGGTGTCCCTGCCGGGGGCTGCTTTCTTGGTGGTGTCCCTGCGGGGCTGCTGTTTTAGATGGTGTCCCTGCCGGGGGCTGCTT
>JALZUX010000551.1 GCA_023301405.1 Granulosicoccaceae bacterium
CCAACCATAGCCATCACCATCGGGATCGCTCAAAGGATTTGCGCATACTGGAAAGGCTTGACCAAAAGCTACCGTAGCGGGTGCAACAGAGAAAAAACCAATCGCAGCAACGAGCACCCACAATCGACTACCACGAATAAGAAAATACATCATACTCTACCTTTTCTATCGGTGAATCAGCCACCCTGGTGAGCGCCAGCTGTTCATTTTGCCTTTACACCTGCGTTAATGGCGCGCAGCTATTGCTCAATCATCTGAATGTATTTGGTTGCGTAGCGAGCACCCAGAATTCGCAAACCTTCTGCCGAAAAGTGAAGGTCATCAAGTATGGTCGTTAGCCCTTCTGCGCTGACACAGCCAGTCGCTGCGTCACCGTCGTTGTTAAGAGCCATTAGGATCTGGTTAACCGGCGCTTCAACGGTTTCACCACAGATAAATGGCTTGTCCCCGGCAAACCAATTCTCAGAGCGAAAATTCGTGATGAGATCTTGCAGCTTATTACGGTAATAATCATTGGCGTGCCAATCAGTCTCACCCTGATGCCACAAAATACCGTCTATCGAGGATTTGTGCGGTAATTCATTAATCGCAGAGATCACTTTGTCGCGAACTTTTAGATAAAACTCACTTTCGTAATCCCAATGAGCAATGCCTTGCCCGGGTGCCGTTACCAGAATAAAACCTACTGTTTTTTGCGGGCGACGTTCAACAAGCTTTTTCGCAAATTGAAAACCAAAATTATTCGATGGATCTGTGGCCGGATCATTTCTGGGGTGCCAATTCAGGTCCCACACCTGGTGCAGGTCTGCCACTTGCCAGCCTTCATTGGTAAAAGCAAACACCCGATTGTTTGGTGCATCACGCAAAGCATCAAAGCTGGTATCAGCGCCAAGTGCGTTAGACTGACCAGTGACTAATATTAGGTCTGTTATGTCACTGGGAAACGCGACGGTGGCGGCCTCACTTGCGGGTACATCGCCGTCTCCGTTATTCGTGCCCTGACCTGTCTGATCTGTCTGATCTGTCTGATCTGTCTGATCTGTCTGATCTGTCTGATCTGTCTGATCTGTCTGACCTGTCTGACCTGTCTGACCTGTCTGATCTGTCTGACCTGTCTGATCTGTCTGACCTGTTTGACCTGTTTGCTCTGTTTGATCTGTTTGATCGGGATTGGGACTGACTGCTTCTAACTCAGTTTCTATATCAGAATCAGATGCACTGGTCGGATTACTATCGCAGCCGACAACAGCGGCAGACAACAAAAAAAGACTACCAATAAGGAGGTTAATATTTCGCATAAGGGTTATTTCGAAAGAGTGGCGCACGACGTAATCGCCTAGTTGCAAGAATCATAACAAAGATGCTGTTCCCTCATTGTCATACAGTTATTCTAAAACCTTGTCATTTGGAAACAATTGGCTGAATAACGATCTTCAACGTACTGCAAGCTTTGACAAAAAAATGATCAGTCTCCACCTTCCTAACCGGAAAAATGTCTAAGCAACCTAGAAGACAATCACCCCTGAGTCGCCTGTATAGCGCCTGAAGTGTTGGGTGCTTTGTATGATGGGCGCACTTAACTCACCACTGAGTATGAGCCGGTGGCGGGTTTCAAGTACTTCACCTGACAAAGTCAGTGGAGCTTAATTTAAATACATCGAAGCATCTAACTCACCAGGTCAAATTTACCGGCCTGCAAATATGCCCATGTCACTCGAAAGAGCTAGCGAGTGCCCATCCAGAAAGAGTAGGTAGCGAAGGCTATTCAGGCGTTTGAGATTTTGCCTACTACGTGCGGGACCATCCTTTATTAGGAATGGATCATTCCTGAGTAAATACATGTAGCTGTCGAAAGATTGCGTGCTTGAGACGACCGTAGTAGCGTTTGTTTCTGGACGGGCACTAGCTAGCCTTGAGGCAATAGTTTTTCATCTACCACAGACGTCACCAACGACACCTCAGCCAACGCCTTTGATATTTCATTAGAAAGCGTAGATATCACCTGACTATAAGCGGCCACCATGGCAGAGTAACTTTCACCCTTTACCGGTTGACGATACTCACTGATGCGGGTTTCAAGCAACTGCCGTGGCTTCTCCCCGGTTAGCACTTGCCAACGCACCTGCATATAGACGCTTCCGGTTGGCGTACCGTTCATTTGCAGCACATCGATTTTCACTTGATAGTCAATCGCATTGCCTAGCCACGGATACGCATAAACTTTACTAACGCCCAAACGATCAGCAACGTTGGTGATCACCACACGGGATATATTGTCAACCAGTGGCTCACTCCAACGATGATACTCAGCCACATTTAATTGATTACTATCAAGCGGTGTTACTATATTGGGCCGGTTGATTGTTTCAGGAATCGTCACCGGGCCCAGCCCTAACGCAAGATCTGTGAGCCTCACCGATACACCCGCGTTACCGCTCTCGGGCGTGAGCACGTAGTAGTCAGGCAACGGCGTGTTGATACAACCGGACAACAGAACACCCGCGAGCAATTTAGCCACCAGCCGTAGCGGCAGACGGATTGCTGTTCTAAACGTGCGGGCGATCAACTGAGTCACAGCCGACACCAAGTGTTTATTTGCCAAACAGAAATACCTCTGGTTTTTTCTCGACCGATTCAGAAACAGCAAGTACCGCTCGCGAGGCGGCTTGCACATCACGTAGCGTGTTTAACAAATTAAAATAGAGCGGCGAATCGGGCGCGATGCCCTGCATTGATTCATCAGCGGTAGCAACAAAATGTTGCAACTGCGAAGACAACAGGCTTAGTTCTTTTCTGGCGCCACGAGCAAGACTTGTATATTGACCTATCGCCTCATCAGCAGAGCCAATAGCGCCATCAATCCTGGCGGCTAGCCCTATCTCTTCAAATTGCGCCATCAGCCGATTGGCCCGCGCCACTGTGCCATTGGCATTTTCAACCAAGTCCTGTAGCGGTAGCGCATTGATCTTGGCCAAAGCGTTTTGTACGCCTTCAGTAACTTGTTCAAAGTCAGAAGAAACACTAGGCATAATTGACACGCCATTTTCGTTGCGGGCCAACGGCATGATTGGCCTGTCTTCATAGATATCTAGGGAAACATACAGTTGCCCGGTGAGCAAATTGCCGTTTTCAAGCTTCGCACGCAGCCCTTTCACTATTGAATTTTCTAGCATTCTAGATTGATTGATGCCCCCTTCCCTGAAGCCACGAACCCGCTCCGGTTGTAATTCAATAGTGACCGGCACTTGCACGAAATCAGTTAACTGGTCATAAACAAGGTTTATTTCTGTCACTCGGCCAATTTGCACGCCTCGGAATTCAACCGGCGCACCCAACGATAATCCACGCACAGAGCCATCGAAATAGATAACGTATTGAAATTTACCGGAACTGACGTCTTTGATCATTTCTTCAGTTGCCGTTTCACGACTTTCGTGCAACGTGAATAAGTGACCGTCGTCTACCATACGCGGGAATTCGAACTCTTCTATCACATCAAAAGCGACGCCGCCTTGAGCCAACCCTTCAATAGACGGTGTGCGCACTTTAAAACCGCTTGAATTTAAGGTGAGATCAACACCACTGACATTCCAGAATTTAGTGGTGTTGCGAATAATCTTATGGTGGGGATCATTTACAAAAATAGTAAATTCCACCCCGTTGTAATTGTCTAGAAAACGTTGCGCTTCAATTTGCCCGACTTTCACTTGGCGATAATAAACCGGTGACCCAACACTGACATAGCCAGCCTCTTTTGCTTGCAGCTTCAGACGCAAACCGGGAGCATCCTCATCGGTCAGTGGTGGTTGCTCTAAGCCGACAAACTCGGCTTCAAAATTATCATCAAGAATAGAGTTAACCTGAATAAACGCACCGGAAAGCAGCGTACTTAAACCGGAAACACCACTCGCCCCGACCCGCGGGCGAACCACCCAAAAGCGCGCATAATGATTTAGATAACGACGGGAATCGACAGTCATCTTGGCAGTCACAATCACAGAGTCAAGATCTGCACTGAGTGAAATTTTATCGACAACACCAATATTCACATCGCGATACCGGATAGGTGTTTTACCGGAAACCAACCCCTCCGCACTTGCAAACTCTATCTCTATTTCAGGTCCCTGAGACGAATAAAATGTGATCGCCAGGTAAATTCCTGTGATCGCTGCCAGTATTGGCGCCAGCCAGAATGCTGAAATATTATGCCGTCGCCTGGGAACATCAACATTTGGCGTAGCTGCCTCAACGTCGTACCCCCGCCGATTTGCACCTTCAGAAGATTTATAACGAGGACGCCTGAATCGTTCTTGCATGGTCAGTCCCAGATCAAACGTGAATCAAGGGAGATGGCAGACAGCATGGTAAAAATGACGGCACCACCAAACGCAGCCACCCCAAGCCCCGGTTCAATTTGCGCCACTGAACCGACTTGCACCAGCGCCGCCAGAATCGCTACCACAAATACGTCAATCATTGACCAGCGCCCAACAAATTCAGTCAGCCGAAACAGACGGGTTCGATCGTAACGTCCATGCTTGTATTTTCGCTGTATGGAAACCAACAAATAACCAACCGCGATAAATTTTAAAATAGGCACAATCATACTGGCCACAAATACCACCAATGCCACCGGGTATGATTTGAGTTCCAATAACACCATAATTCCGCCAAAAATTGTATTGGGCTCGGAATCCCCAAACAC
>JALZUX010000552.1 GCA_023301405.1 Granulosicoccaceae bacterium
TCAAACCATGACAAAATTGCTTGTTCTTCCCACTTTTCGAGCCAATGGTCTCGCGGCACCAGTGCATTGTGTTCATTGACTTTGCCACAGCGCCGCTTCCAATCATAGTATCGACTGCGACCTATTCCAGCGGATTTCAACAAGTGAGGGCGGTCAATCTCACACCGCTGGCTCCACACCTCCGACAGCACTTCATGCTTGTTTGCCAGCTTTTTTTTTGCGTTTTCTCTAACTCCAAACGTAAGCTGGCGAGTTCTTTCGATTCACGCTTATGCTGCGTACCCCGCACAAGTTAACGCAGGCTAGAGAGCAACGAAAAAAAACGTCGACGGTATGCAAAAGCAACGGCTGCTTGACACTACAGAATTTGAGGCGATACTGTCTCAAATTGGCATCAGGCTTGTGTCCGATTCCGACTGAAGCAATACAATACTTGTTTTTAAGATTCAAACGCCCTGCTTAATTCTTGAAAAGTTCCAGAGAGAAAAGTAGTCAGCTTAAAAACAAAAACTCAACAGCGTAATAAAATGAAGCATAAAATGATTAAATCACTAGCACCTAACTTGGCAATACTTGCGCTCATGCTAAGCATCACTGCATGCACCACTGCCGACGTGAAACCGTGGGAGCGTGGGGTCTTAGCCAAGCCATCTATGACTTTTGGTACTGATAGCATGATGGAAAGTACAGAAGATCACATTCATTTCTCAAAAGAAGCTACAAGCGGTGGTCGCTCAATCGGAGCGGGTGGCTGCGGATGCAACTAAAAAAATCCAGTAAAATAGCAATGGCAGCGGCAAGTCTACTAAGCGCCACTAACAGCACAAATTCATCTGCTGCTGAATGGTCTCACGAAGCATCGGCTCTCTATTATAGTGAATCTGACGACCGTGTTGATGATAAAAGCTTTAAGTACAAGGGCGTACTCACCACCGACAAGGAAAACACACTTACAGTAAATTTGGGCACAGACATATTAACTGGCGCCTCTCCCAGCGGAGCGGCTCCACTTTCTACCGATCAAATCATCACATCACCTTCTGGATTTACCACTAGAGTTGAAGCAGAAAACGAGCTCGGCCTGGTTTTTGACTTCGATGACAAACGCGTAGACGCGTCAGCCGTTTGGGATCAAAGCGTCCTTGATGACGAAACACGAGCAAATGTGGGCTTTACAGTCTCCGATGAAGAAGACTACCTCCATCTTGGTGTATCTACTGGATTTTCACGCTACTTTGACAACAAACAAAAAACATTGTCGGTAGGTTTTGCTTACTCTGATGACACCATTGACCCCTCTTTCAACATTCCCGTTGCTTTAGAAAGTATAAATGCACCACTCGGTGTATTCGAAGAATCAAAAGAGACTTTCGATGTGGTTGTTGGATTAACGTCAATCTTATCTAAAACCACTATTTTACAGCTAAACTATGGTGTCTCTCGGGCAACAGGATACTTAACCGACCCATACAGACGAATCAGTCGAGTGAACAGCACCGGCACTGAAATTGTAGAAAATCTCAATGAATCGCGCCCTGATAGCCGCGTTGGGCATAACTTATACGGCGCCGTTAAAAAAGATTTTTCAGGAAATGTGCTCACTGCGTCAGCCAGATATCACACTGATGATTTTGGCATCGACTCAATAACGCTCTCTGCTAAATATCGTATCGAATTTGCAGACAGGCACAGCATCGAGCCCCAGTTTCGATACTACCATCAGACTGCCGCTGATTTTTACGCACCCCAACTCAACGCCGAAGATCCTATACCTGAATTCGCCTCTGCGGACTATCGACTCGCTGAGTTCAGTTCCTACAGCGTCGGCGCATTGTACCGATTCACTAATTCTAAAGACCAGGAATGGCGTGTAGGTGCAGACTTCTATTATCAGGACCCTGAGGAAATACCCTTGACAGGCGCTCAAACAGGCCTGAGTGCAAATCCGGGGTTTGAGGCCGTCATAGTTTCCCTGGGTGTGAAGTTCTAGTAATCAAAACCCGGCTCTGCAATGATATTCTATGGCAAGTTCAGGTACTTTCTGCAGAAACGACGCACTTAATCTAAGAACTATGCCAAAGGATTTTAGAACTGCACCAACAGATATAATAGACTTTGACACGAATGGCCCCATGTTGATGGGGCACTTTCGTGCAATGGCTAACCCTTGTTCAATAATCATTGAACATGAAAATATTGCGCAAAACTCAGACGCCATCAAGCAAACTGTTTTCAACATGGCTAAGGAGGTTTGGCGTATTGAGAAAAAATATTCCCGTTATTTAGCTTCATCTGCTCTAAGTAAAATTAATGACGCGAACGGAAAAGAAGTTTCCATTGATCAGGAAACCTTTCAACTGCTAAATGTCGCTGATGTGCTTTGGCAAGAAAGCGAGGGTATCTTCGATATCAGTAGTGGAGCTTTTCGCCAAATCTGGAAATTCAGCAATCAGAAAAAAATCCCATCGCAAAGCCAGATCGATAAAGCCCTTACCAACGTAGGCTGGAAACGCATCCACTTTAACGAGCACAGCGTTCGTCTAGAATCGGGAATGCAAATTGACTTTGGAGGCATTGGTAAAGAATATGCTGCCGACAAATGCGCAGCGACGGCCAGTGAAGAACTTGGCAGCAGCGTATTAGTTAATTTGGGCGGCGATGTTGTAGCGAAAGGCCCACGGTTGACTGGCAAGCCATGGGATATCGGCATCGAAACTAAGCATGGTGGTGGAAAAGTTTGGAAGACCGTCCCTTTAGCGCGAGGGGCAATTGCCACCAGCGGTGATGTGTACAAATCAATAACCGTTAACGGAAAACGCTACAGCCATATTATCAACGCATTAACAGGCTACCCGGCACCCAATGCCCCTAATACCGTCACAGTTGTTGCGCCAAACTGCACCGAAGCTGGCATGCTATCAACTATCGCCATGTTAAAGGGGCTCGATGCCGAAGCCTTTCTAGAGGACCAAGGACGACCGCACTGGGTTCAGCGTTGATGAAAGAAAACCACATCAGCGCACCAGTTGGCAATGCCCGAAGACACAACACCCTCTAACGCAGGCAAGCCCAGCCAGGGCGGGCTACGCTTCAGGGTTTTACTTTTTATTTAGCTAATGCTTTGTCTATTGCGCTTTCATACTCAGCAACATCGCTAAGTCTAAAGCCTGTGTGATGATGGATTAATTGACCGTCACGATCAAAGATCAAAGACGTTGGCATTCCACGGATTTCGTAGTGACTTGCGTACCCGCCTTTCGGGTCAAACTCAACTTTAAAATCAGCTGGATATTTTTGCAAAAACCGTTCTGCATCAGCACGATCCTCATCCACATTCAACCCAATAATGACCAATCCCTCTGCCGCTTTAGTTGCTTGCATTTCATTTAACCAAGGGAATGATTTTCGGCAAGGGATACACCAGGAAGCCCAGAAATCGATCAATACCACCTTCCCTTTGTACGCAGAAAGATCGAAAGCCTGCGTGTCTTGAGCTGTTGCAGAAGATGAGATTGAAAGCGCAATAAACAGAAAAAATTTTAGTAATATCTTATGGGGTAACATGGTTTTTAGCCTTTAGAAACAACTATTTTATTTTGAATACCAATACTTTTCTTGAGTGAGCAATCAAAATGCACAAGAAAAATACAACACTAAACTTAACTAAGCTTTGATCACGGTAATTCACTACGCGTCTTGGCCAATGAAAAACGAAAAAGTCGTTACTCAACACCACTGCCCGTTACGATTAATCTATAGCCAAAACATATTCGATCAAGCACTGTTGCTTATTGACCACAAACCTAATTGCCTTTCGGTTTGATCAAGCAACCTCCCGCACTGATTTTTCTATTTACCTCAGCTTCGCTGATCATACGTTGCGCTTCATTACCCCAAACGGTCACCACAAGCCTTACTAAAACGCCAACAACGAACTTCCGGCAAATCTGCACTCCGGGGGATTAACTGACGGCTGAAGCCGCATTCTCTGGTGCTGCATCTCCCAACCCCCGACGTTAGCGGCTTGTAAGCTCTATTCTGTAAAAGCCTTATAGCGATCAGGGTAGTCAAAAAACAGTGAACCGAGGCTGAACTGGTCAATCCGCTAATTTTTTAACAATACCCGCGTTTCGCCATACAGCACTTTAATTTGGGTTTATTTTTTTAACAAACACCGTTTTCATCTGCTGTTTCTTAGGACCTAATTATTTTGACTGCAATCAGAATTAATGTGTCGTCAATACACCCAAGAACTGACGCCATCGATTCCTCTTTCGACTGAATACCAGTGCCCGACCCGAGCCAATACCCTCGGCAGCGCTCTTCGCAGGCTTTCCCTAAACAAGCTAGGACCTCAATACCAGCAAAACTATAGCTAGCACTAATGGCACAAATACAGCACTAAAACCCTAGGGAACTCTGCCATGGCAAGCCGAGCCAACAAGTTTACTAACAATAATGTTACTGGGTTCTCGTTATGAAGATCAAGCATGCCTTTGACGTCAATATTTCAGCGCCAGAGACAATGCAGCAGCACTTTATTAACTGCAACCTCGACAGATGAATTTCAGTCGCAGGAAACAAGAAAAATGAGCAAAGTTGAAAACAAGCAAATAATAGAATTTAGCGATTCAATGCAAGCAAAGGAAAGCTACAAGTATTGGTTGGCCGTTATTCTCACCAGGGACAGATGAGCACTACAAACAAACCGACAAAGATTGCCCGCAAAAAAAATATTGTTATAGAAATGCTTGAGCCGCGAGTTCTGTTCTCGGCTGAT
>JALZUX010000553.1 GCA_023301405.1 Granulosicoccaceae bacterium
CCACCACCCTGCCCGATTCGATTACATTGATGATCAAACACCACTAAAGGAGCAAGCACCAGATCTAGATCGCGTGGCTCTATGTATGAGGCTGAATTTACTTCAGGTTCAAGTAATCCGAATCCTTTTTTCACTAGCTGGTCACCGGGTGCCCATGGTGCGAAAAACATTGATTCGCCTTTTAGTATTGGAAGGTAAAACTGTTTTCCCTGTGCGGACCCGGACTCCATCAACCCGGCAAGGCAAATTTCGCCGCGAATGGCTATGTACGATGCAATGTGGTTAGCTGATTTGTATGCAGGAAGAACTTCAACTTGTTGTTGTAAAGCGACTGCATTGCGGCTTTGAACTTCATTGCTCAATGCGGCACGGTTTGCTTTATGCGTTGAGCGAAGACCTTCTATTTGTTCTGTCATTGTTGCCGCACCAAAGTATCCTAATCTACTTTCTACTTACGATTCTCGACCACGCTGGTGGGTAAATCAATCGCGAGTAATACCGGGATCTCATGCGTAAGCTCCACTCCGCGATCAGCATAAATAAATAAGCGGTGATTAAAATGCTTGTGAGCGGTATTGGCGTAAATATCACCTAAGTATTGCTGAAGATCATTAATTTCAGCCGAACGCTCAACAGAATAAATTTTCAGACTGCCTTTTGACACAGCAAAGATCACACTCACTGTATACAAAGAAAGCACGGCGCAAACAAGCACCAAGCTTTTGCGAAGTATTTTGGGAATTTGAAATAGAAGCAACAGCATGAGCAACGCAATAATCAAAAAACGCTCACCAATATTAACCACACCAAATGTATTTTGACCCCCCACCAGAAACACAACTACAGCAACCCCGATTGTCGATAGCACTGGCATCAAAAAAACGTTTGAATAAGAGCCAGCTTCAAGCCGAAAAAATGTATCGGAGCGCCGCTGCAGGATTGTCCAACTTACGCTACAAAACCAGCCAATCAATATTGCAGCGACTAGAAAATTCAAACCAAAGCCTGCCTGGTAAACGAGTGGCAGGTCTTCAAGAGTGCTTTTGCCGTTGTGCCCGATAAAGTTATGAAACGGCCCTTGTTTGGCCAACGTATAGGCTTTGTATTGCACCCACTGCAGTGGGCTGAAGCCAAACATAATTGCGGTTTCTCCGGTGGTCAGCTTATTCACTGCATACCAACCGGTCAGCACCGCAGACGGCATCAGCGCCAGTATTGTACCAAAGCGTTGATTGCGCCAAACCGACACCAGACACACCAGATTGAATACTACAAATATTGCAAATACAACGGCATGGGAGAAAAAAATCAGCAAACTAAAGCCGCCAATCACCCAGTAGCTACGCACACCTCGCCATACAACCAAAAACAAATACAGCGCTAAAAACAACAGCCCGAACTGAAAATTGATGTACCCATTCCAGAACCCGGGACCAAAAGTAATAAATTCAGTCAGCAATAAATGCAGCGCGCCATCGAATCGGTTGGACTGTTGCCGTGAGATGACAAACCACAGCCCGGTTGCCAACATCAGGTAAAACGCAAGCCAGATCTTGCCCGCCACTACCGGAGAAACAGCAAAGTTCAATAACCCCATGGAGATCTGGCTAATCGAGTTTGGCACCGGGTGCAACACCAGCTGAAACCGCTCTGCTACCGCCGCGTTATCACCGCTGATTAGCTCTGCGAATATCCAGCCTTGATACATCCACTCAGGAAAATCATGCAGGATCGGAAAGACCTGCAAAAACAACATACAAAAAGCAACCGTAGCGACAATCGAGAGCGCTATAAAATGTAGGAGTTTTTGCATGAATTAAGAATGGTCTTTGACAATTACTGGAAGAGAGCTTCAAATCGCTTTACTGCTACAAGCTGTGGATCACTTAACTACCGCTACTTTACTCTAAAACAGGTGCTTCGCTCATTTTTTACTGTTCATACGCAATATTATCAAAATGACTTTAAAATGTTACCCACTCCATAAAGAGCCCTAAACCTATTGCTGTGAATCCCGATACAGAGTCTTTCACCCTTGATTCCTTATAGCTATGATAACGGCTGCCACCATCAATTCAGAAAACTTAAGCAACTGCCTGGTCTGCACGGGCGGCGAGGAAACAGAATACCTCACCAAAGTGGCAGATTTCCTACCTTTTGCTCTTGAATGTAATATCAACTACTTCGTCTCCGTGATGGGCGCTCTGCAGCAAGAAGTGGAGGCTTTTGACGACTACACCTTTGTATTTACGCGAAGCGTCACTGAACTGCCAAACAAATTTGCAGATCAGCAAAATCTGGTGGTGGTCGTGATGGGCGACGAATGGGCGCGGGTTCCGAGTTATGCAAGCCAGGTACATGCAATTTTCAAGGCACCCGGCCAACACATGAAACTTGCTTTTCATTCCGGTTGGTGGCGATTCAACGCGATGGCACTGATTCAGTACGGACGTCAGCAATCAAAACGATTTCCCCACCATTTCTTCGATTCAAAGCACAACCTTTTTGCAATTCCGTATGGTTATTACCGCCTGCCGGTTAGACAACAGGTCACGCCAATAAACCAACGCAAGATCGACGCCTCTTTCACCGGCAGTATTGATCACAAAAAAGTACTGGGCGGGTTAGTTAAAACCAATAAAGTTCTGTCTCGTGAGCGGATGGTCAGCACGGTTGACCAATGGAAACAAAACAAGCCCTACGAAATCGACGTCAAGCTATCTACCTTTTTCCCCAAAGCCAACGACACACCTGAATTCAATACGTATCCACAGATTTTGATGGACACTAAAATTTGCTTGAGTCCACGGGGCACTCATTTGGAAACTTATCGTCTATGCGAAGGCATGTACTACGGGTGCATCGTGATTGCCGAGGAACAACCGGATCATTGGTTTGCAGAGAACTCGCCCGCCTTTATCGTCAACAACTGGAATCAGTTACCTGAACTGCTGGATGATTTACTCGGTAATCCACTAAAAATGCAGCAGCTACAGCAAGCGTCACTTGATTACTGGGATTCCACACTGGCTCCTGCCGCGATTGCAAATTATATGGCCGGGCGCCTGGCGACTCTGCAAAGGCCTGACGCGGCTAATGATCCGGACAGCAGCTGTAGTGATGTTGATTTAGCAGCGTAAACCATAAAAATACATAAAGTAGCGCCAGTCCGGAAACAGGCAGGCGTAGCGAGGTCGCCTCAAGTGCGTGAGATTTTGCCTAATACATGCAGCCCCACCGCTTGATAACTCGGGTTGTTCCCGGGAACGACATGCAGCCGGTAAAAGATTGCGTGCTTAAAACGACAGCTGAAGCACCTGTCTCTTGATCGGCACTACCCTAACAGCGCCCTCAACCGTTATCCCCTGACAATAGCCTCAGGAGATCTCTTCTGACAGCTGCAAAAGTAACGCACTGGCCTCTACCTGATCACCCACAGTCACCACTACCTCTGCGACTTCGCCGTCTCTTGGGGCGGTGAGCGTGTG
>JALZUX010000554.1 GCA_023301405.1 Granulosicoccaceae bacterium
TATTCGATATTTCGTGGTGTTGCAGCGAGCCCTTGGGTGGGCTTGGAGCACTTTGAAGCGTTGTTCACTAATGACCAGTTTATTCGGGCATTTTGGAACACCATCAAGATCAGTTTCCTGAATCTCTTATTCGGCTTTCCCGCACCCATTATTCTTGCGTTGATGTTTAACGAGGTAATGAACGCAACCTATAAGAAAACGGCACAAACTATCGTTTATCTGCCACACTTTATTTCATCAGTAATTATTGCAGGTATTGTAATCACAGCGTTCTCACCATCGGTAGGTATTGTTAATACCGTGCTTGGATGGTTTGGAATCGATTCCATTTATTTTTTGACCAAGCCGGAATGGTTCAGGCCAATCTTTGTTGGTACCGGCATCTGGCAGGAAGCGGGGTTTGGTTCAATTGTTTTTCTGGCAGCTATCGCAGGGGTCAGCCCGTCACTTTATGAAAGTGCTGTAGTTGACGGTGCCAGCCGATGGCAGATGATGTGGAAGATTACGCTTCCGTCTATTTTACCGACGATCCTTATTATGCTGATTATTCGTATCGGCAATGTGATGGAGGTATCGTTCGAGTTGATCATACTGCTTTATCAGCCTGCAACCTATGAAACCGCAGACGTGGTCAACACCTTTGTTTACCGGCAGGGTTTGCAGAATGGCCGGTACGACTTCGCAGCCGCTGCCGGCCTTTTTAATGCAGTTGTCGCGTTTGTTCTTGTGATGGTTGCCAACACGCTGTCGCGCCGCTATTCGCGCACATCGTTGTGGTAGGGGTTATTGTATGTTGAGCTGGAACCTTTATTCTCGCGGTGACAAAGCGTTTTCTATTGTTGTGTCACTGTTGCTTGGCATGTTCACCATTGCCACGCTGTACCCGTTTATCTATATAGCTGCTGTTTCATTCAGCTCGGGCTTTGCAGCGCAAGCGGGCAAAGTTGTTTTGACGCCTATTCAGATAACCTCTGAAGCCTACAAATATATTCTTGTTCAACCCGAGTTTTGGATCTCTTATCGCAATACGTTTATCTACACCATTGGCGGAACAATAATGAGTCTGTTGTTCATAGTTCCGGCGGCTTATGCTTTGTCGAGGCCGCAATTACTAGGCAGACGATATTTTAATCTGTTTATTGCATTTACCTTGTGGTTTAACGCGGGGCTTATTCCGTTTTATCTGAACATGAGTGATTTGAAACTTTTAGATAGTATGTTCGGTATTATTCTGGCGTTCGCAATCAACGCGTTTAATATTATTCTGCTGCGCAACTTCTTCGAGTCAATACCGCAAAGTTTTGAAGAGGCTGCACGGATGGATGGGGCAAATGATTTCCAGGTTTTATGGAAAGTTTTTATCCCGCTCTCCAAACCTGCGATTGCCACCGTTACCTTGTTTTGTATCGTGGCTCGATGGAATGGATTTTTCTGGGCGATGGTCCTGTTACAGAGCGAGGATAAAATCCCGCTGCAGGTTTTTCTTCGTCATACTTTGGCAACTCTTAGTGATGATGATGAATTCGCTATGACACAGTTAGAGGCGGCCTATAGTGCTGAAACTGTGACAGCAGCCATCATTGTCTGTTCCATTATCCCGGTATTGCTTGTATATCCGTGGATTCAAAAGTACTTCGAGAAGGGCATTCTTCTCGGTGGCGTTAAAGAGTAAGTATACAAACCCAATTGGGAGGATTTATGAGAAAACATTTAATTACAACGGCCATAACGGCGGCAATAGTGACGATGGTGGCATCAACACCAGCACTAGCCCAAGGTGATTCGCAAATTGTTAAAGGCGATCCACTTGAATTGACCATTCAAATGAATCACGCCCGTTATCCGGTTTATGAAGAAGACTGGCCGGTAGAACAAAAGGCGCGTGAGTTGACTAATGTGCACCTGAAAGACGTCACGGTGGGCGCTAACATGCGCACCGATGAGAATACCGGTAAAACTGAAGCATTAAATCTGATGCTTGCTTCAGGCACAATCCCGGATATTGTCGGATCCAGTCGCATCAAGGATTTCGTTAATCAGTACGGCCCTGAAGGCGCGTTTTTGCCGCTGAACGATCTGATTGATGAGCATGCCCCCAATTTGAAGAAGTTTTTCGAAGAAAAACCAGAGATCGCCGCCGCAATCTCGGCGGCCGATGGCAAGATGTACTACATCCCTTATCTGCCGGATGGCAAGTACGGTAGGGCCTACTGGATCCGCACAGACTGGCTTAACAAGCTGGGGCTGGAAGTTCCTGAGACAGTCGAGGACTATGAGAAAGTTCTGCGCGCATTTAAAACTCAGGATCCTAACGGCAACGGTATTGCTGATGAAGTTCCATACTTCGCACGTCAGTGGCCTGAGCTTATTCGTCTGGTCACTCTATGGGATGGTCGATCTTCAGGTTCAGACACTTATCATGACTTCATGGTGGTTGATGGGGAGATCCAGCATCCGTATGCAGGTGTTGGTTATCGCGAAGGTATAAAAAACCTCGCGCGCTGGCAGGCCGAGGGTTTGGTTGATGCAGAAATTTTTACCCGCGGCAGTTCTGCACGTGACTTCCTGCTGAGTGAAAACCTGGGCGGATCAACGCACGACTGGTTTGCGTCAACCTCTGGTTATAATCGTCTGTCAGCTGACATCGACGGTTTTGAATTTAAAGCCATGGCGCCACCGGCTTCAGTCAGCGGCAAGCGCATAGAAGAGCATCGTCGTATCCCTATCAAGCCAGATGGCTGGGCCATTGGCGGTACTAATAAACACCCGGTCGAAACTATTAAGTACTTTGACTTCTACTTTACAGAGGAAGGTCGACGTTTGGCGAACTTCGGTGTCGAGGGCATGCACTACGACATGAAAGATGGTAAGGCTATTTTCAAGCAGGAATTCCTCGATGCAGGGCCGGTGAACCGTTCGCT
>JALZUX010000555.1 GCA_023301405.1 Granulosicoccaceae bacterium
GCGGCCGCGACTGCCGTCGCCCTGGCCAACGTATCTTGCACCTTATGGCTATCAGCTGAATTTACCATTGTGAATTCGGATAGGCCCGTTGCATATACTGAAGCTCGGCTAACAAAAAACCAAACTCTTCAGAATGCTTACCCACCCGACCACCAACCATCGGATAAGTAATCTCTGGCACTTCAACCAACGCCTGCGTAAACACGGCGTTAATAGTGTCGGTCCATGGCTGCCGCAAGGATTCACCAGATGGAAGCACACCCGCATCAATACAAGCGGCTCGTGCATCATCAACCAGAAAAAGTTCTTCTGTATAGGGGTGAAGATCTTCAATGGCCGCTTGCAGTCGCCGCGCACTTTCTTCTGTGCCATCACCCATTCGAACCACCCACTCACCGGCGTGTCGAATATGATAAGTGATTTCTTTTACCGCTTTACCGGCAATACCTTGTAACGTTTTATCAGTACCTGCCAATACGCCCTGCCAAAAAGGCTGCATAAATGCCGCGAAATACAACTGGCGCAACATGGTGTAAGCAAAGTCTTTATTGCCACGTTCAACTAGTAAGCAGTTAGTGTATTCACGATCTGATCGCAGATAGGCAAAGTCATCCTCTGTGCGCCCTAAGCCTTCAATTTCTGCTGCGTAAGTGTATAAGCTTCGCGACTGCCCGATAAGATCAAGCGCCATATTCGGCATTGAAAGATCTTCCTCCAACATGGGTGCATGACCACACCACTGCGACAAACGATGCCCCAGTATTAAATGATCATCAGCTATTTGCACAACCGTTTGCTGCAATGGTGAAGCGTCAGATGCCATTACATGTGTCCCGCTTCATCAGGGATATCATAGAAGCTTGGGTGTCGATACACCTTGTCAGCAGCTGGTTCAAAATTTTCTGCAGCGCGATCAGGATCAGAGGCTAAAATTTCCTCGGCACGAACCACCCAGATCGAATTGCCTTCTTCACGACGAGTATATACATCACGAGCTGCCTGCATAGCTAGCTCACCATCTGCAGCATGCAAACTACCCACATGCTTGTGGTTAAGACCACTTCTTGGTCTGATGAAGACTTCCCACAATGGCATTAATTTTTCGTTACTCATTATTACGCCACCGACTTGAGGTTATTTTGCTTCTCAGCATAAGCAAGTGCCGCGTCACGTACCCAAGCACCATCGTCCCAGGCCTTACGTCGTGCATCAAGTCGATCTCTGTTCATCATGCCGTGACCGTTAACTACCTGCCAGAATTCGTCCCAGTCAATTTCACCGAAATCGTAGCCACCCTCGCCTTTGTTTTTACTTTCATTCCACACTAGCTTCTCATCCGGCATGGTTAATCCAATTAACTCCGCTTGAGGTACCGTAGCATCAACAAACTTTTGTCGAAGCTCATCATTGGTAAATCGTTTGATTTTCCAAGTCATGGATTGATCAGAATGTTGGCTGTCTGTGTCAGAAGGGCCAAACATCATCAGTGATGGCCACCACCATCGGTTTAACGCATCTTGCGCCATATTTTTTTGTTCATCGGTGCCTTGCGTCAGTGACTGCATTAGCTCATAACCCTGACGCTGATGAAAACTCTCTTCTTTGCACACTCTGATCATTGCCCTTGCATACGGTCCATAAGAACAACGGCACAGAGGCACCTGATTCATAATGGCAGCACCGTCAACCAACCAACCAATCACGCCAATATCTGCCCAAGTTGGCGTTGGGTAATTAAAGATTGATGAATACTTCGCCTTCCCGGACAACAATTCCTGGGTAAGCTCTTCACGCGAAACACCCAGCGTCTCTGCCGCAGAATACAAATACAGACCATGACCGCCCTCGTCCTGCACTTTGGCCAACAACGCAACTTTCCGCCGCAACGATGGTGCACGCGTCAGCCAATTGCCCTCTGGCAGCATACCCACAATCTCTGAATGAGCGTGCTGGCTCATCATTCGAATCAGAGTTTTTCGATAGGCAGACGGCATCGCATCATTGGGCTCAATCTTTTCTTCCGCATCGATGCGAGCCTGGAATGCATCCAGAAACTCTTGAGTTTCTTCTGTGTCGGTTTTTGCACCGATCAAACCTTGCGAGTACATTGCAACTCCTGTTCAGCCGTTGATTCACGTTATTGCGTATTTTATGTTACAGTTTTTATTCCACAACGCAAATTTTGTAACACATAAAACCGTAAAAAATTGCCATAGTAGATTCAGCACACCAGCCAGCCCCATAATTAACAACCAATTCTTTACCCGGAGATGACAATTTGGCCCCTGTAACCTACACCCAGGAAGACAGTATCGCCTTGATCACGATTGATCATCCCCCGGTAAACGCCATGTCACTGGTGGTGCGCCAAGGCCTGCTTGATGCTATCCAATCAGCAGTCGCCGATGGCATGCAACAGGGCCTCATAGTCTGTAGCGGCAGAACTTTCGTTGCCGGTGGCGATATTTCAGAATTTGGCAATGCACCGCAAATACCTCATTTGCCAGACGTCTATCAAGCCCTTGAAGACAGCCCGGTTACGTGGCTTGCTGCCATGCACGGCACCGTTTTAGGTGGTGGATTCGAACTAGCGATGGCCTGCGACTACCGTATTGCCCTGCAGGGCACCCGATTCGGCCTGCCAGAAGTTACCCTTGGCCTGGTGCCCGGTGCGGCCGGTACACAACGATTACCACGACTGGTGGGCGCTGTACTCGCGGCCGACCTGTGCAGTAGCGGCCGAATGATCACTGCACAAGAGCTTTTAGATGCATCCGGGCTCGACAAGATCGTCGACGCCGATCTAAATCAGGCTGCACGTGACTTTCTGCTGGCTGCTGACAAATCACCGCAAGCCGTCAGCCACAGATCAATCCCACCGGTAGATTCTGACTTTTTTTCAACACAGCGCATTGCCGTCACCAACAAGGCCAAAGGAGCGCTAGCGCCACTGCACAACCTTGACGCCGTTCAATGGGCAACCGAAACTGACTTTGCCGTTGGCCAAAAGCGTGAAAGAGCGCTGCACCTTGAGTTAAGAAACAGCGATCAATCAATTGCACTACGGCACGCCTTTTTCGCTGAGCGCGCGGTATCAAAACCAGATGCAATCAAAAACACCACCCCCAGAGACTTCCAGAAAATTGCCATTGTCGGCGGCGGCTTGATGGGTTCCGGCATCGCTGCCGCCTGCCTGAACGCCAAGCTAAGCGTTACCATGATAGAAGCCACAGATGTAGGCGCAGAAAATGGCCGTAAAAACGTTGTTAAACTCATGGATGCTGCACTTAAACGCGGCCTTATAAATCAAAACACCTACGACGAGCGCTTAAAGAATTTTAGCTGCAGCACCAACTACAGTGATACATCGTCCTGCGACATTGCCATCGAGGCAGTATTTGAAGATCTGGCCGTCAAGCAATCGGTTTTTAAATCACTTGCTCAGCACATGAGTGGCGATGCGATAATTGCGACAAATACCTCTTACATAAACCCTTGCGACATCGCCGCAGGCGTTAGCCACCCACAACGTATTATCGGGCTTCACTTTTTCTCACCTGCACACATCATGAAGCTGCTTGAAGTCGTGGCAACCCCCGACACGTCAAGCGAAGTATTAGCCACCGCTTTTACGCTAGCAAAAAGACTTCGCAAGGTAGGCGCGCTTTCAAGGATCTGTGACGGCTTCATTGGTAACCGCATGCTTGCCGCCTACCGTCGACAAGCAGACTATTTACTTGCAGATGGCGCCAGCCCGCAACAAATAGATTCTGCCATGCGTAACTATGGCTTACCTATGGGTCCCTATGAGCTACAAGATCTCACTGGTTTACAGATAGGCTACGCCAACAGAAAGCGCCTTGCTGCAACCCGAAGCCCTTCAGAGCGCTACATACCAATTGCCGATCAACTGTGCAAACTGGAACGCTTTGGACAACGCAGTTGTATAGGCTGGTACCGCTATGAAGAAGGCAACCGCAAACCAATCAACGATCCTGCAGTGATGACCTTAGTTGAAAGTTATTCTGCAGAAAATAATATCAAACGTCGCGAATTCACTGAGCAGGAAATTCAACTATCGTTGATTTCAATTCTTGCTAACGAAGGTGAGAAAATTCTGCAAGAAGGCATTGCAGAAAGATCAATTGATATTGATATGGTAAAAATTCATGGCTATGGATTTCCGCGCTGGCGCGGCGGCCCGATGCACGCTGCCGCACAACTTGGTGATGATGTTATTCGTCAAACACTTCAGAAAATCGTACAACAAAGCCCTGACAGTTGGGTGCTTGCAGACAAGTACCGCTAGACTCCGGAGACAACCATGCCTATGACAAACAATGTACTTTTCCCAAGCCCCACTGATGGCATCGTCAGCAGTTATCTGGCAGGCCGCTGGGTTGCTCCCGATGATACTGCACGCGCCATACATTCAAGTGTGACCGGTGAACAGATCGCAATGGCGGGCAATGCAACTCTTAATACACAAGCAATGCTTGACTATGCCCGCACCGTTGGCGGCCCTGCACTACGTGAACTGACTTTCCATGATCGCGCCAAACTGCTTAAGCGTCTGGCCACCTACCTTGATGAACACAAAGAATATCTAACCACTCTGGCGTTTAATAGTGGTGCTACCCGTGCTGATTCAAAAATCGATATCGATGGAGGCATAGGTACCGTTTTTGTTTTCGCATCGAAAGGACGGCGTGAACTACCAGACGACACCATCTGCACAGACGGTGACGTTGAACAATTATCCCGTACCGGCAGTTTTCTAGGCCAACATATCTATACCAGTAAACCCGGTGTTGCCGTACACATAAACGCCTATAACTTTCCAGTGTGGGGCATGTTAGAAAAGCTGGCACCTGCATTATTGGCAGGAATGCCTGCGATCATAAAGCCGGCAACCTCAACTTCATATATTACTGAAGCCTGCTTTCGACTGATGATTGACAGCAACATATTTCCACCCGGCAGCTTTCAACTGATCGCGGGTGGCACTGGCGGATTACTTGATCAGCTTGATCTTCAAGACGTGGTCAGCTTTACCGGCTCGGCGAATACAGCAACACAGCTCAGATCAAACCCACATTTGCTGCACCATGCTATTCCCTTTAATGCAGAGCAAGACAGCCTCAACGCATCAGTGCTTGGACCTGACGTAACAATAGATACACCAGAGTTTGACTTATTCGTTAAAGAGGTGGTCACCGAAATGACCACCAAAGCTGGTCAAAAATGCACCGCGATACGACGTATTATGGCACCACAAAATATGGTGTCACATCTGATCGATGCCGTATCAGCAGCGCTTGATCAAATCAACATCGGCGACCCATCTCTAGACAATACTTCGATGGGGGCACTGGTTTCAGTTTCACAACGGCTAAGCGTGCTTGAAGCCAGCAGCGAAATTGCCACACAGGCAGATCTTATCTATGGCTCACCAAGCCTTAGCCTTAATAACGCCGATGCAGAAAAAGGCGCGTTTATGTCACCCATGCTGTTTCACTGCGCTGAACCGGATATCGCATCAGTTGTGCACAGCACCGAAGCATTCGGCCCGGTATCTACCATCATGCCGTACAACGATATTAAGCACGCGTGTGAATTACTGAACCGTGGCGGCGGCAGCCTGGTGGCTTCTGTGGTGACAAGCGACGGTCAAGTCGCCCGTGAAATAGCCACCCACTCCGCTGCTTTCCATGGTCGCTTGTATTTTAACAATGAAACATCAATGAAAGAATCTACCGGACACGGATCGCCACTGCCACACATGGTGCATGGCGGCCCCGGTCGGGCTGGCGGCAGTGAAGAATTAGGTGGTGTACGTGGCGTAAAACACTACATGCAACGCACTGCCATTCAGGGTAGCCCCGATATTTTGTCCGCAGTTTCCAATGAATTTGTCGTCGGCGCAAAAGAACACACATCAGATCGCCATCCGTTTCGTAAAACGTTTAGTGAGCTATCTATCGGCGAGACACTCTACACCGAGCGGCGGCAAATCAGCCTTGAAGATATCGAGCACTTTGCCAATTTCACAGGGGACACCTTCTATGCACACATGGACGAAGAAGCCGCCAGTGCTAATCCTTTTTTCCCCGGCCGAGTCGCACATGGGTATTTGTTGCTGTCGTTTGCAGCAGGCTTATTCGTCGATCCTGATCCGGGCCCGGTATTAGCTAATACCGGTCTTGTCGGGTTGAGTTTTCAAAAACCAGTCTCCCCCGGAGATACAATCAAAGTCACTCTGACGGTGAAACGTAAGACCAAGCGCAACGAAGAATATGGCGAAGTACAGTGGTCGGTAAGACTGCAAAATCAAGATGGCGATCAAGTTGCCAGTTATGATTTACTGACCATGAACACTCTGTGAACTAAGCCTGTGTCAATACAACTTGCAGGCGCTTTAAAACAGCTCAGCGGTGAAAACTCCCTTAAAGCGTGGTCAGTGATCATTACGTTTTTTGGTGACTCTGTGGCCCCGCGTGGTGGCGCTATTTCCACAACGACAGTACAAACCGTAATGGCGACACTCAACATTGGCGCCGGGGCCGTTAGAACAGCTTTTTCAAGATTGGCTAAAGATGGCTGGGTGACCCGGCAGAAAGTCGGTCGCAATACCTACTACAGCTTATCTGACACCGGCCAGGCTTCCTTTTCTGTGGCAGAAGCCGTCATCTATGCCGGCCCATCAACAGTGGGCAATGTAAATACCGTGAACTTCTTTCTGGTCACAGGCTGCCCTCAGAAAACTAAAATCAATGACTTGAACAACAACGGTATCAAGGTAACCAAAGACTCCTACCTTTATACCTTTCTAAGCCCACAACAAATCAACAACCTGCACACCGCACAAGCGCTGATCAGCACCGTTAAGCGTGCAGACGTACCACAGTGGATTGTAGATAAAGTCGCACCACCATCAGTTGCCAACCACTATAAGCACTTGCAAAAAACAGCAGACACCATTAGCGTAAATTTACCCGAAGATTCTCTAAGCGCACTGGCGATCCGCACCCTTCTAATTCATGAATGGCGCCGATTGCTGCTACGCAGGGACCAATCCAACAGCGCCTTGCTTCCAGCTGACTGGCCCTATCAAGACTGCCGTCAATCAGTAAGCAACTTGTATCAACTGTTATCGCCTGCGGCAGAAAGCTGGCTGGACACCGAGGCATTAAGCCCTGACGGCGCGCTAGTTAAATCTGCTATCGCTACTCCTCAACGTTTTGGTTAAACTCTTTCGCCACGGCGTCGCACCAATTTGCAGGTAAAAAAATGACAGCACTTAGCGCAGAAGATATAGCCAAACGCAGTAGCAAGGTCATGTGGCAAAACGATGATGCAAGTAAAAGCCTTGGCTTAGTGTTTGAGTCAGTGTCACCAGGCAAAGCTACCTTTTCCTTAAAAGTAGAAACCCGACACACCAACGGTCACGACATCTGCCACGGTGGTTATATCTTCACCCTTGCAGACACAGCGTTCGCTTTTGCGTGTAACAGCTATAACCAGGTCGCTGTCGCGCAACAGAATTCAATTACGTTTGTAGCCCCCGGTAAACTGGGTGACACATTAACCGCTACCGCCATCGAAGTTAATCGCGCTGCACGCTCAGGCGTTTATGACGCCACGATAGTGAATCAGAACAACGAAACAATCGCCCTCTTCCGAGGTAATTCCCGCACATTGAACCGACCCCTCTTCGAGGAGTAAAAGTGCCGCCAAGATATTCGCAGAATACGGAAAACAACCAATGAATCACGCTTTTATATGTGAAGGGGTTAGAACCCCGATCGGGCGCTTTGGCGGAGCACTGGCCAGCGTGAGGCCAGACACCATGTTGGGAGATGTCATACACTCAGTACTCAACAACGCCGCCGGACTTGACCCTGAAATAATCGACGACGTCCACATCGGTTGCGCCAATCAAGCTGGTGAAGACAACCGCAATGTCGCACGAATGGCAGTATTGCTGGCAGGCCTTCCGGTCAGTGTTCCTGCAATTACGGTTAACCGCCTGTGTGGTTCAGGGCTCGATGCAGTGGGCAGTGCCGCCCGCGCTATCATGGCTGGTGAAGCAGAAGTCATCATTGCAGGTGGCGTTGAAAGCATGAGTCGCGCACCTTTTGTCATGCCTAAAGCAGACACTCCGTATTCCAGAAAAGCCGAAATATACGACACCACTATTGGCTGGCGCTTTATCAATTCTGCGCTGAAGAATGCCTACGGTGTTGATTCAATGCCAGAAACAGCAGAAAACGTCGCCATCGATTTTAACATCAGCCGCAAAGATCAGGATCAATTCGCCCTGCGTTCACAGCTTCGCGCTGCCGCTGCCATTGAAAGCGGGCGCTTTGCCATGGAAATTACGCCGGTCAAAATTGTGCAACGCAAGAAAGATCCCGTTCTAGTGACTACCGATGAACACCCTCGCGGCACTACGCTTGCAAAACTCGCCGCGCTGGGTACTCCGTTTAAAGACAACGGTTGCATAACAGCAGGTAATGCCTCCGGTGTTAATGATGGTGCCGCCGCACTGATCATCGCCTCTGAAGCTGCTGTTAAAAAATACAACCTTACCGCTCGCGCCAGAATCACCGGCATGGCTACCGCAGGCGTCGAGCCAAGAATCATGGGCTTTGGCCCGGCACCGGCAACGCAAAAGCTGTTGGCAAGACAAAAACTAGCGGTTAAAGATATCGATATCATCGAACTCAACGAGGCATTCGCTGCACAAGCACTTGCGGTAACGCGTGAGCTTGGCCTTGCCGATGACTCAGAAAAAGTTAACCCTAATGGCGGTGCAATAGCACTGGGCCATCCCTTGGGAATGTCTGGTGCCAGACTCGCGCTGACCGCCTCTATAGAGTTACAACAGCAAAATAAGAAAAGAGCCCTCTGCACGATGTGCATCGGTGTCGGTCAAGGGATCGCATTGACCATGGAAAAAGTATAGGCAACGTCGCAAGGTAAAAAATCATATGGCCGTAAAAGACTCTCCTTAATTCGAAAACCCTCAGGCACGCCCGCGATAAGTTGGCCTGCCAACGCTCCTGAGAGCGCCATTCCACGAAGATCTCGGCATCCACCCCCATCATTGATTAACCAGGCACGACAGGCGCAGCCTGAATAGCCATCAAAACCCTATATTTATAGTATTATGATGTATGCTCCCTGCATAACGGACTGAATAGTTTCGTACTGCGCAACTAAGCATTAATACCAGCAGCTCTATTTACCAAGCTCTATGCAGCACACATTTCAGTGAAAGGTTGCATCTATGGGAAAAAAAATGACCTCAAATACAATAGATAAGTGGGGTATTAATAATGACTACGCCCCGCTAAAAGACGTACTTCTGGGTATACCAGAATATTTCCAATGGGTTGAAGCGGGCCCTTTGATCGCAAGAACCCTAAACAACGCCCACATGACCGGTGACAAGTTTGACTTGCAAACAGCCATGGCCCAGCACGCGGAGATGGTGTCGATTTACGAATCCAACGGCGTGAGATGTCACTACTTAAAATCAGACCCTGTACTTCACCGCAATTTCTTCGCCCGTGATAGCTCTGCAATGACACCATGGGGTGCATTGATTTGTCACATGCAATTAAAAGTAAGGCGTGCTGACTATGTTACCGCCATTGATTTTTATCAAAGCAACAACATACCCATATGGCAGTACGCCACAGCCGGTCACTTCGAAGGCGGTGACTTCGTTATCTTAGAACCCGGTAAAGTACTCATTGGCTACTGCGGCGAACGCTCTGAAAAAGAAGGATCAGAACAAGTAGCTGATTTCGTCAGAGCCCAAGGCTGGGAAGCAGTCACCGCCCCCATCAGTCGCGAATTTGTTCACATGGACGGCCTGGTTGTTCCGTTAGCAGAAAAATTGTTGGTTGCCTGCGTAGACGCACTTGAGCCCTGGGTGGTTAAGCAACTAGTGACCTGGGGCTTTGATTTTGTCGACGTTCCCTATCGTGAAGCAAAAGATCTAGGAGTAAATCTTGTCGCACTTGGCAACAACAAAGTACTGTCAATGAAAGGTGCCACCGACCTGAATAACAAAATGCGAGCACTGGGATTCGACGTCTACGACCCTGACATGTCTATGTTTACACTTGGTGGCGGCGGCGTACACTGCCTGTGTCAGGCCTTATGCAGAGAAACAGTGTAACCACCCGATGCTAGGTTGGCGCTCCTGTCAAATGCTCAATTACCCTGTATCAAAATTCGTCGCAATTTCTTTGACCCTGATTAAGACAAGACGCTAATTTGACATGCATGAGTGATCAAGTTATCCGAATTGCTGTTCTCACTAATTGGCGCCGGCATAGGCCTACCCAAACAATACATGCCATAGCATTCGCTCAGACGCGCCCGCTAGTAAGCACACTGTTCAAGCGGGTTGGCAGCTTTAAACTACGCTTATCATTGCTGATTTCTGGAGCATCTGCCAATGAGTGCGGCAGAAATATGACACTAGCAACGCCATTATTGATATGCCTGTCGACACGTTATCGCTATGGCCAGCCGTTTCATAAGACTTAGGACAACCTGCCGTTAACTATAACAACAGGTTTGTGATGCTTTTGTTCGAATTTCAGGCAGTTTCTTGATCATTTATGATCAAAAGCACAAGAATCGAACGATTTATCTCTAACATTGGTACACTCTTGATTAGGATTTTAAAAAATCCTAAAGTAGTTAGGCTTGAAAACTTAACATTATCGCTGTCAGTAAACGATTACGTAATATTACTCAGGGCGTGTGCAACATATTAATTCAACCAAAATAAGGTGATTTCCATGACCAGCCCGAATACATTATTCATACTGTCGAAGCATGGTTTAAAGCTTATTGACAAGAAAGGCATCTGTGAATCCAGAATGTGGCTTCTGACCGAAGACGAAGAAAAAATGAAGTACATTTCTTTGCACAAATCAAAATCAGACCGCGCCTACAAAGGCGGTGAAATTTTGAGCATTCGTGAAGCCACAGACGAAGAAGTCGTGGAACATCACCAGCAAATAGAAAAAGAAAACCCTGAAAAAGCAAAAAACCGTAAAATAATTACTTTCCAGATTGACCGTGACTGGTACGCACTGTGGCCAAAGGACGCTAGAAAAAACCCAATGGCCTATAAAGGTGTTGGTCACATCGAAAAAGAACCACAGACCGACTAGCTCATAAACGCAGACCAGGCCTAATCAACGCAAACTTCGCGGAATAATTCAGTTCCGCGCTATCGGTTCACTGCCCTCTCTCAGTTAGCACCCATTCTCAGCGCTCGACTGGATCAACCCGGAGAGTAACAACACGCGCTCACGAGAGTGACAGCTTAAGAACCAAGTCAACAGCCAACGC
>JALZUX010000556.1 GCA_023301405.1 Granulosicoccaceae bacterium
CCCTCACGAAACTTATCAACTTCTGATTCATCTCTTATCACATGAACCACACCACTCACCGATTCAGCGCCGGCGACACGAGTACCGAACACACTATCGGGACGATCAACAGCATTTTGCTTATTGTTAGACATTGGATCAAATTCCTCAATCCCGGACAGCGTTAACCGAGCCGGTGGTTGTATTGTTTCGTATTCTGCAGCCTCTGCTTGACGTATGCGTATCAGCTGACGCGCTACGGCAAGATACTGTACATCGGCAAGCAGTTCGATCTCATGACAATCCAGGTGAAATATACCTCCGTTAAATTCACACCGGTCATCAAGCGCTAGCAACACTTTGCGAATCAGATAGAATTCACGCAGACATTGATGCTTCGCTTCTTCTTTCAAAGCTTGATACCGCTTGGCTCGATCTACAGAAATTTGCAGGATGCGATCATTCAATTTGACAGGTTCTGTATGCGCGGTTTGCTTGCCCCCAAGATTTTCAATCTGTTTTTTTACCAACGCTTCGTCTTCACAGTAACGAGGATGTGAAAATTCATAATCGGTTGGTGCTCGGTGACCGAACAAAGCAATGAAGTCTTCCACCAACGAAGGATCAGTTTTTGATCGCGACAATAAATTCATTGCTTCACTAACAACATTCTCAGGCAGAGTGCCCATTACAGTCATCGGGTCAATATCGCTGCTCGCCAGCTTGTTACTCGCTGCGTTCCAGTAAAATTGATTACAAATATTTATCACCTCTGCCTCAACATAGGTATCAGTGACAAACCGTTCAGTATACCCGGCAAACAAACTCACCAACTTAGCCGTAGGTAATCGCTCAAAATCCACAGCGACCAGTGTATCCATACGGCGTTTGAAATCAGGTAAAAAGTTCTGCTCAAAATCATCGGCGATGCGTTGAGCATCTCTGGATAATTTAAATGACGCAAGCGCACCAGGCCCAGTTTTCAAACGGTTTCTCTCTTCCTGCTTGTTCACATACAACCATCCGAAAAGCTGATTGACATAAAGCGGCGAATTGCTATTCACCTTATACGGGATACCAAGGCGCTCACAAGCAATATGAGTACTTCCATTCAGATCCCATAGCTTCTGCATAAACGACATACTAATGGGTGTGGGTCGCGGCAGAAGTTCTGATAGTTCATTCTGTTCAAGCACTGCATCATTATCTGTTGAGTTTGGAAGGCCACATAGTACTTTGCTCCTTTCTCTCTCGATTAAGCCGCGTAAATTGTTCTGGCGCGTTACAGAGCGAGTAATATCACGGGCTTGCAGTATATAGAACTTCCCGGACTTATAAGCCCATTCGATATCTTGTGGTTTCCCAAATTTCTTTTCAATATTAATTGCTGTTTTTAACAAGTCAGTCATATCGAAAGGTGTATCTGAACCTGCCAACAGCGAGCGCCGACCAAACTCGTGAGTTGTCGGAGTGACAGAACCGCTGACTAGATCTTCACCCAGACCAGCAATCATCTCGACAAGAATTTTTCCCGCTGTTGACGGGTGCTCGGTAAACAATACACCGGCGTACTCAGCATCCACCATTTTTTGGACAAGTATGCCGCCACCAGTATCATCTTTACCTAGAACCTGTTTTCTGGCGTACTCACTTTTTAGACCGGTATCTAGCGATTTACATACAGTGGCTACACTGGCACTTAAATTATCCCTGGTAACATTAAGGATGGAATCATACACACCGGCAAAACTTGCATCGTCGCCGTCCTCTGCCACGCCCGAGCTACGCACCGCTACATTTTTTGCTTTTATACTTCCCCACGCCTTCCACAACGCTTTATCGTCACCGCTACCGGCTTTTGCATTTTGAAGCTCACTGGCAAGCCCGGTGGTCACAACGAATCCATCTGGTACATTGTATCCAGCCTCCATCAACTCGCCTAGACGCGCTGCCTTTTTACCTGTTTTCAGTGGAAACTGATGGGCTACTTTAAGCGGGATAATACCGCTGTTCTTATTTATTTTGGTATTACTACGAGACCAACCCATGTGCCGGTCGATTGCTGCGATCACCAACATCTGAACCAGAGCGGCAGCCAAACTCAGCACTAGGTACACGCCCAGCGCCACGCTTAAAGGTATCACTAGCACAGATATCGCACCGGTTCCAAGTGCAATTAGGCCAACTTTGATCTTGGTTAAAGGTCGATACATCGCGACAGCTAAAACAACAATCAACACAGCTATTACCGCAGGCAAAATGCCAAGCTGATCCGGCAAAGATGCAGAACTGACCCACAATAATGGCGCATTCCAATTGTTTGCCTGCTCGCTAACTATGTTGAACATCAAAAACATCAGAACAAGATTCAACAGCGAAGCAATCAACGATACCACTGGCGTGATTTTATTATCGGCATGTAGTTGACTGGTTGCCGCGCCCCGCGCGCCTAAGTCGCTAGCAAATCGCTTTTTAATTTTTCGAATCGCCGGATCAAGCCGTTTCAATACCAACCTATCCCTTTCCATTTTCAGTGATAGTGGAAACAACAAAAACCGTAGTGCTAACACAATCATTGTAAGCACAACAATGACACTTCCAGTATAGCCAACAAGGCTTGTTATTCTTTCCCCAATTTTTAAGCGCAACAGTCCCAACAATGACGCCTGGTTCGTTGCGTTCCAATCGGCAACATATTGCTTACCGCCCCCAGATGCAGGAAGGCTAAACTCATGAGGAACCGTATAACGGCCCGCGAACTGATACCCTTGTCTGGAAATTTTTAAACCGAGAATCTGTGAGTAAAAACAAGAGCGACGGTCATAACAAACTCCAATAATCGGTTTGTCTGGAAGTGCCGCGATCTTTCGTTGCAAGGACTTAGACTCCTCGGCACGAACGGTCAGATTGATAGCACCCGGTAAATGCGTTGTTTGGTACTCAGCTGGATATCGTACGTCTATAAAAATTGCGTCTTCGTTCTGCACCAAGTCAACGACTTCGGTGGTTTCCAGCAAGACATCGCGGTTTTCAAACTCCGGGATATCCCGCAGAGTCTCGCGGCTCCCGGAAACCACATCCAGAACACGGTCTTCAGCCATCCATTTCTCATAGCCACCGACCATAAATTTAGTTTCCAATCCACGCTCGGCCAACGCGCCCGTTAACTCGGAGCTTCGATTGCCTGAGTAGCAAAGCAACACGACATTGTCACGGCCTTTCAGGAGATCAGGATTTTGGAGAAGATCAGGATAGCGGATATGTAACGCACCTGGAATTCGACCGCTTTCCACTTCCTCGTCTTCTCGAACATCAACCAGGGTAACGGAAGAACTGGGTTCGAGAATAGAGTTTGATACCATGCCATCATGCAGGATTGAAAGGTCAAGGGTGCTTATGCCACGTTTGCTTTCTATCTGTTCACTGGCAGACAACGTCTGCAGTGAAACTCCGCCTACTTCTTTATTATTTTCTACCGCCTTCCGATACAAATTGGCACTTAATTGCTGCGACCTGATGTCTGACTGGCGAGCGTATTGCCAAATATTTAGTGCGGCAGATATTACCAATATAGCAGCAACCCCACCCAGAACGGCCTTACTTCCGGCACTCGAAACTCGTGAGTTTTTTCTGACAGGCTTCTTTCGCGAAACAAAAAACCCACCAACCAACACGCTGGCCATTCCCAAAACTTGCGCTAGACTGGCGGTAAGATTAATGACTAGGTCAGGAGAAGGTATTGCCCAAACATTTGCACTCACTAGTAACAGCATAAGAGCTGCTACTAACTTGATAGCCTTCATCACCAAGCCACTTACTGCAACGCGGCTCCATAAAATATTCATTAGGCCGCCTTCCGATTTGGTGCAACACCATTATCACGGTTTTGGCTTTTTTCAATCCAGTGAAGTAACTTTTCTTCGAACAAATCCGGCTCAAACGGCTTGGCAAGGTAATCATCCATGCCAGCCGCTAGGCATTTCTCTGCATCCCCGGACATCGCGTTAGCAGTAAGGGCAATAATCGGTATAGATGCCACCGCCGAATTAGCATGTTGCCGAATTCGCCCGGTCGCTTCGTAGCCATCCATTTCCGGCATTTGACAATCCATCAGAATGACATCGTAGGTACCTTCATCAAGTGCCGTTAAAGCATACTTTCCGTTATCGGCTGTCTCGACCTCAAACCCTAGAGCTTCCAACATACCGGTAGCAACCAGCTGATTGATTTCGTTATCTTCTACGACTAATATCTTTGCGAAGAGATCACGGTGGGAAGATTCCTCTTTAGCCGGTATCGGAGTAGGCTTGTTCACTTGCCCAACAATAAGATCAGCTAATGAATTATGTAGCGACTCAAGACGCGCTGGCTTGGTGATATGGAGGCCAACACGCTCATTGTTATTTGACAAAATGCTATGTGACTTGCTGTGCATATAAACCAGCGTCATCAGCTTAACATTATCATACTTGGGGTTCTCAGCAAGTTTACGTACGAATGTTTCACCATCCATATCCCCTAACTGACTATTCACTAACAAAGCATCATAATGATCTTGCGCCTTTTCAAGGCACGCAAATCCGTGTTGCGCTTTAGCAAAGGCGTGCACCTGGCAGCCAAGCAGCTTTAAAAATATGGAAAGAGATTCACGCGCCATGTCGTTCTGATCGAGCAATAACACTTTAGCTCCGACAAGTCTATTATAAACTTTGGCCGGTACTGCTTTTGTGCAAGGCGAAAAAGGCAGCTTAAACCAGAAAATACTGCCCTTACCCGGCTCAGATCGAACGCCGATTTCTCCACCAAGACCTTCAACCAGTTGCTTTGAGATCGACAGTCCTAAACCGGTACCGCCAAACTTTCGGGTTGTTGAACCATCTGCCTGAGAAAAGGATTCAAATATTGAATCAATTGCTTCGTCAGATATCCCAACGCCACTATCCTGAACTTCAAAAACTATTGCTCTAGTCTGATCTTGAGCCAAGCGGGTACGAACTACAATTTCACCATCTGTTGTGAACTTTATCGCGTTCCCCATTAAGTTGGTAAGCACTTGCCGAATTCGCGTTGGATCACTGTTTATCATAACAGGGATAGTAAAATCCATATCAGTGATCAGCTCAAGGTCTTTACCGTGAGCTTGTGTTGCCAATGCGCCGCATGTGTCTTCGACCAACGACAATATACTAAAATCAATCGATTCAAATTCCATTCGGCCGGCTTCGATTTTTGAGAAATCGAGTATATCGTTGATAAGACTCAGGAGATTTTTCCCAGAAGATACCGCTGTTTCTACACAGTCCTTCTGGCTGCCGTCGAGTTGAGTTTTACTAAGGAGATTAAGCATGCCGAGCACACCGTTCATCGGTGTTCTAAGTTCATGACTCATGTTAGCCAGGAATTCAGACTTAGATCGCGAGGTAAGTTCTAGCTCCCGCTCCCGAGCCACTCTTAGCTCCATGAGACTACCCAACTCGGTTACGGTATCGCCAAGCTCATGCAACTCCTTGGCGATCGCGACCTTGACAGGCTCGCCATTGCGCCCAGCCTGAAGCTCTACCAACTTCGTATGAATAGAACCTATCGGTGTGATTACTAACTTCATTATCAGCATCATTACTAACAGAGCAATGACGGTAAACGCACCGATTGTATACATCCATATTTTTTGCACATGCGCCTCGACAGTAGCGCGCTGCCCGCTAGCGTCCCATATGATGGCTATTGTGCCAAATGATTCACCCTCAAAAACAACATCTTGACTGAATGGAATTTGTAAACCGGGATCCAATGCATTTTCGCTCTTCCATGCAGCCAGCTCCTCATTGAATTCATTAACAATCGAAAGGGCGTGAATATCTTTATCAAGCTCAACTGATTGCGCGACTATTGTTTCTAAGATCGGCTGATCTTCACTTAAAACCGCGTCAAGCGAAGTAGCAAACAGCATGTTAAAAGTCTTTTGACTAAATTGCTGAAAGCTATCCTCTAGAGTTCGAGTTTGTACATTCCGCATGTACTCACCGGTAATAAAGGCTACCGTAGCAAAGGTAAGCGTCAAACTGACAATTAATAGCCTTTGCAGTGAATGTTTTTTTGATTGTTTTACTGACATATTCTTTTCCGCAACAGCTAAGGAATTTTTACGTATATTTTTACGTTATTTCCTAAAAAATACCTTAAAGGCGATAACTTCTCGCGATTAAGGTATCAAGGCCATTATTTCTTTATTTGGTTATTCAGCGTCAGAAATGTCAGCGATCTCTTCTTTTACACTAGCAGGAAGTCCAGTAACAGCTGACTTACCAAACTTCTTTTTACTGAAAAATCGCTCATTACCCTCAATTGCTTTGCGTATCACCTCATAGTCAAGATCTTCCCCTTCTAAGAATCCGTCGATCTTAAGGCGTGTCAGAGACTCTTTGTCTGTGAGTTCCAGTAGGCATTGTCGCAACGCGTCAAAGACCTCGGCATCTAATCCAGACCGTGCTATCCATGGCTTGGTGACATTTGGAAACCGCGCAAGCTCACGAATTTTCTCGCCTTTTGAAAGTAACTTTCTGAAAGTAGATTCGTTCAACGCGCCTGCGGTAAATTCACCGGAACCCACCTTAGTACCGACTATGTCATGTCGGCCAAGGTACTCAAAATGACTCAGATCCTTAGCGCCAACGCCATTTTCAGCAAGGTACTGCTGTGACAAAAAGCGACCAATAGTTGATTGCTGATCACCAAAGCCGAAAGTATGACCCCTTAGCTCAGCGACACTTTTCATAGTGTTATCAACATGAGTCGCAATAATACCGTGAAATACTTTACTTTTATTTATGCTTTCCATTGCCAGAATCTTTAAGTCCGGATTGCTTTTCTTCGCCTCGATATAGGGTGCTGGCCCAAACCTGGAAAAATCTACCTTACCTGCAGTTAAATGTGCGATTCCTTGCTCGTAATTCTTAGCTAGTTGCATACGAATATTGACAGGCACTCCCAACTTTTCTTCCATTTTGACTTCTAAGTGTTTCACGATAGGTCGAAACTTACGCACCATCGTAGAAGGCTTGTTACTTGTATAAAGCCCGAGGCTGAGTGTTACTCCATTCTCATCCCTAGTCTCTGCCGAGGCCAGCGGACTCGCAATAAGACATACCGCCACAGATACGGCACATAAGGGTACTTTCAGCATTCTACTTAGTCTTGCAGCTACCAATGTTACTCTCCAATCATCAGTCGAAACTGATTCGTCTTGCGGGTATCGATCCCGATCGTCCAGTTAGTGGCGGCCTTTTGACCAATGTATTAAATCGTTGACACAGCGATTCGCCCATTTTTTGAGGGAAGTATGGCTTCCATCATATTTCGCTTAACAAGCGTAAAGCATTACTTGAGGCAGTCGACAGCACCTTAGGATCCACAAATCCAAAGACTTATCTGCCGATTACAGTTAGACGGCCGACTTTCCAATACGATTGATAACGCTGCAGCTTCCTGGACTGGATACGTGCAAAAGAAAATAATTTTAACTGACTACGCTGTACCGGCCTGCATGCTCGCCCTGCTCGGCTTGCTGTGGCCGCTGTCCTCATGGGGCTCTGGTACCACTGTCTTAGTAGTCGCGTTATTCGTGGTCATATCCTGCTTAGGAGTTGGCTATGCCCGCCGGCAACGAGCAAAGCTCAACCAGGCAGAACAAAACACGTTAGATGCTGTTCAATGCGCAGAAGAACAGAACCAACAATTCTCCCAGAACCACTACGAGATGGAGAAAGAGCTCGAAACTCTAAGGACACGCGTCAAAACAACTGAATCAGTCAAGGAACGGTTTCTGGCAAATATTAGTCATGAAATTCGTACACCAATGAACGGCATTTTTGGCATGACTGACTTGCTATGCCAAACTCAGCTAAACTCAAATCAGCGACGTTACGCTGATACAATCAAAAGATCGACCGAGTCATTGCTTAATATCGTCAATGATATCCTCGATTTCTCAAAAATCCAAAATGGCGAATTAGAACTAGAATATTCCCACTTTCATTTGGGACATTTACTGGAAGACGTGTGCGACCTCTATGCTGAAATCGCACAAAAAAGAGGCTTAGAAATCATTTGCAATGTATCTTCTGCTGGAACCGCCATAGTGAACGGCGACTCGGCTCGGGTAAGGCAGATACTGGATAATCTGGTCAGTAACGCCATTAAGTTTACCGAGGGAGGTGAGGTCGTGGTGAGCGCCACCGCCATCGAGGCGACTAACGAGTTTCAGCTAGCGGTTAGTGACAGTGGCATGGGCATCGCTCCTGAAATTCAAGATCACATATTTAAAGAATTCACACAGGCTGATTGCTCCACGACTCGACGCTTTGGCGGTACAGGACTAGGGCTGTCGATAGCGAATAAACTTGTTACTTTGATGGGCGGCAAGATAAGTCTTCAAAGCAACCCGGGTGGTGGGTCAACGTTCACCTTTACCGGAAACCTGACTCTAGTAGGAACTACATCCGAACCCGTTGTTCACGATCAAATTGACAACATCAAAGCACTAATCGTGGACGACAATACCACTAATAGCGCTATTCTGACACACCAGCTTGAGCTGTGGGGCATCGAGGCCCACAGTGTGGACTCCGGGCGCGCAGCATTGGATCTACTACAAGCTGCACATCAAGACAAGAAGCCGTTCAACATTGCTATCCTTGATTTGCATATGCCCGAAATGGACGGCCTTGAACTGGCCAGCCACATACAGCGCAACCTAAACCACGCGTCATTGAAAAGAATGATGCTGACATCATCACTAACCAATATGACCAGTGATGAGCTTCAAGGTATTGGAATATCCTTTGCGCTAACCAAGCCCGCAAGACAGTCGTCCTTGTACAAAGCTATACAGGATATGATCAAACCTGTCGTCTCAGTTGAACCAAACCCACAACAGCGATTAGAGCTACGTAAAACAAGCAAGCCAAAAATTTTACTGACAGAAGACAACCCTATAAATCAGGAAGTCGCTTGCATAATGTTAGAAAGCATTGGATGCGAAGTTGAGATCGCAGAAAACGGTTCAGAGGCCGTAGATGCTCTGGCGGCAAAGCAATTCGATCTGATTTTCATGGATTGCCAGATGCCAGTTATGGACGGCTTCGAGGCAACACGCACCATCAGAAGTCAGTCCAGTCAAAATAATATTCCCGTTGTTGCATTGACCGCTAATGCGATGGAACGCGATCGGGAACTTTGCATCGCCTCCGGCATGGATGATTACCTGAGTAAGCCGGTAAAGCAAAATGAATTACAAAGCACCCTTGAAAAATGGCTTTACCAAAGGCCGGTTGCTAACACAAATAATTCCCCTCCTCCAACACCAAAAGAGGCATTGGAAACAATGAACTTTGAATTTGACGAAAGTGCACTAGATGCTATTAAAGCTCTACAGCGGCCAGGGAAACCCGATATTCTTGCCAGAATAGTGAATATGTATCTGGAGAAAACACCGGAGCTTATCACCGACATCGAACAGGGCGTTGCCGCTAACGATGCCGCCCGGGTAAAAATGGCAGCACATACACTTAAATCCAGCAGCGCGTATCTGGGGGCTACCACGTTAGCGGCCCAATGCAATACGCTGGAAGCCAAAGCCGCTAACGAAGATCTTTCCGATAGCAGCACAGATGTTTCGATCATTAGCTCTGGCTTCGACGAGCTATGCTTACAAATAAAAAAATTCGCCTGAGCTGACTGCAGTTGCCAATGGATAATAAGTTAAAACAATCTACGCCGGACGCGTCCAAGCCATTAGTACTCGTGGTGGATGATGATATTGCTGGCCTACTAATGGCCTCAGAAGCTTTAGCGTCAGACGGCTTTGAGGTGATCGAAGCCGAAGACGGCCAAGAGGCAGCTGAACAGTTCGCCAAACACCAGCCTGACGTGATCATTATGGATGTAGTAATGCCGCGCATGGATGGGTTTGAAAGCTGCGCGCTTATTCGCCAAAGCGACGGTGGACATCATGTGCCGATCCTGATGATCACGGGGCTCGAAGATGTTGACTCTATCCAGCGGGCATACGAAGTGGGAGCCACAGACTTTGTCACTAAACCGATAAACTTCTTTTTGCTACCCTATCGTGTGCGATACATGATGAGAGCCAAGAAAACCGCAGATGCACTTCGAGAGAGTCAGGTCAGGCTGGACAATGCACAACGTATCGCCAAGCTTGGCCACTGGGAATGGATCTTCAACGAAGATATATTTCATTGGTCTGCGGAGAGCCTTAAACTGTTAAATCTTAGTTCACCTGGCGACTCCGATCACAAGCTCAATGGTTTTTTAAACTGCATTCACAAAGATGACCGCAAGCCGGTGGCAGCGGCGCTTGAACGAGCAAAGAGTGATTCCGATCATTTACAGATCACGTTTCGCACCAACACCAACAATGAAGAAAACATTCGAATTGTTCACGTCGAGGCTGAAACCTCTTTGACTGGCCATATGGTTGGCACCGTTCAAGACATCACAGAAAGAACCAACGCTGAAGACCAGATTCATAAACTGGCTTACTACGATCTAGTCACCGGGCTGCCTAACCGCGCTCATTTATACGACATGATTACCATTGCTCTAAGACAAGCAGAACAAAGCAAAAGCAAATTTGCGCTTCTGTTTCTGGATTTGGATCACTTTAAGCAGGTCAACGACACGCTAGGACATAACGCGGGTGATATGCTTTTGCGCACCGTATCAACACGCCTGCAAGACGCCATCCGTAGATCCGATAACGTCTCCCGAGGTGCCGATTGCTCAGAAATCGCCCCACCCGAGACAATCGCACGATTAGGTGGCGACGAATTCGTTGTCTTACTCAACGGCATAGATCGAGTTGAGGACGCCGCCTTTGCTGCGCGAAGAGTGTGTCAGGAGATATCAAAACCGTTTAACCTTGACGGCACTGAAGTCAGAGTAACCACCACAATTGGCATCAGTCTTTATCCCTCAGATGGAGATTCAGCAGACAAACTCCTAAAACATGCTGACGTCGCGATGTATCACGCCAAAGAACAAGGACGAAACGGCTATCAGTTCTACTCACAAAGTATTCATCAGTTAGCGCTGGAGCGATTTTCACTGGAACGCGACCTTCGAGAAACCGTTGAGCATGGCGGATTCCACCTAGAGTACCAACCCAAAGTTGCGCTGCAGGATACCTCGCTGACAGGCGTAGAGGCACTGATACGCTGGGATCATCCCGAACGTGGACGTGTTAACCCCGCAGACTTTATCCCTCTGGCTGAAGAGACAGGACTGATCGTGCCGCTGGGTGAATGGGTACTGCGCACTGCCTGTGATCAAATGATAAAGTGGATGGAAGCCGGTATTCCACCATTTATCATGGCTGTCAACTGCTCTGCCATCCAACTGGTAAGAACCGATATGGCAAGCGTGATCAAATCAGTGCTTGATGAAACAGGCCTGAATCCGACTTACCTTGAAATTGAGCTCACTGAAAGCTTACTACTACAAAACGTAGAAGAAGGGATCGCGATACTACATGCGCTTAAGGACCTTGGGCTGCACGTTTCAATTGATGATTTCGGCACAGGTTTCTCATCTCTTAGCTATCTCAAAAGGTTGCCGGTTGACAAACTGAAAATTGACCAGTCGTTTATTAAAGACCTTACCACTGACCCGGGTGATGCTGCCATCGTTACATCCATGATTACACTAGCACACAACCTTGACCTGACCGTTGTCGCCGAAGGCGTTGAAACCAAGGAACAACTGGGCTTCCTACGTGCAGAACGTTGCGACGAAATTCAGGGATACCTCATCAGTCGCCCACTGACCGCCGATGCATTTTCACGTTGGTTTGAGGAACAAGAATACGATGACCAAAAATCTCAGGCAGCATGATTACAGCCTAGTAGAAATACTTTCTATAAACTGGAATTTAATTAGAGACTAAAACTCTTACACCCCACTTGAACTCTTTGGTCCCTACCTGGAAAGAGCGCGTGGAGGGTTGTCGCGCGTGCGAGGTTTTTCTTTTACAAGCGAGCCATTATCGAAACATCTGA
>JALZUX010000557.1 GCA_023301405.1 Granulosicoccaceae bacterium
CTCGCGCTGCAACGCCTGGACATCCCATGAGTTCGCCAGATGAACACGTGGGAATGTCACCCTGACTTCCTGCAGCCACAAAGACGGCGAGCGCTGCTGTTTCACCCACTTAGATACCAACCGTTGACCGACAACCACTACGTGATCACCACGCAATTGTATTGTCTTCACCTGCAACACACCGACATCATGATGACCGACTTTCACATTCTGCGCAGCGAGTCTGCTTGCTACAAACGCGGGTATTTCCACCGAGCGCATTTCTATACTGTGAACATCATCCACTGAAATTTGCTGTGGTGTTGCATCTTCAATTATCGTTTCTGCAATAGCCATATCAAACCCTGCAACCAACGTTACCAGTATGATCCAACTGTGCTTTAAAATTTTCATGCGCTCTCTCCGCTGGCGATCTGTTCCACCGGTTTTTTTACCTTTTTCGGTGTTGCTACTTCAGCAGCCTTTGGCTCTGCGCCCCGCGTAAATTCGCCTCCAACTATCTGCTGCACACCAGTCACCAAATATTGTTCGGCAAACGCCACCAGCCGCGCACTACGACTTATACGATACTCTTTTAGATTACCTTTGTTGTGTTCACGATACTGCAGTAAGCCGTATCGATCAGCAATAATCGGCAAGGTTCTGTTGAGTAATCTTTTCCGTGCGTTACCACGTTGATCAGCACTAGAGTTTTGCGTAATCATCGCGTCAACCAGCCTGCCCGCGGTATAGGGTTCGTTGTTTAAAAGACACAACAGGCATATCACAGAAGTTTCTGATTCCCTCAATATACCCAGATGTTTGATCTCTTCCTTAGCAGTCTCCAAAGGACTCAGTTGGCATTCGGTATAAAGAAAATCTTCAACATTACTCCACAAAGTGTACATAAGCGCCATTTGTGCTATTTGCTGCCCCCCCCTAAAACTTGGCACTTCCAGTTCGCTATATTGAACTTCGTGCCAATCAGGATTGACTCCAAGAGATGGCGTTATTGATCTAACCACGAAGGGCTCAGGCATTTGGGATGACTTGGCCCGCGTTTGTTGTCGGCTGCTAACCACTGCTTTTGGCATTTGTTACACCGTATTTGTTTGTACCTCATTCTACCTTGGAGTCTATCTGGTGGTTCTCAAGCGGCAAACCGGTAAAATTTACCCAGCTTCACCTATAACATTGACTATCGCAGCAAAATGACCGAGCACGCTATTGGCGCTCGGCCAAACGACTACCATCCAACCTTTGCTACCGGTGTTAAGGTAACGTTAAGGCGGTGAACAATGGATTTTCGTTTCGCTGTATCAGCACCGCCACAGGCTCACCCGCAGGTGCTGCTTTAACGAGATCAACCAACGCCTGTACGCTGTCTACCACTTTTTGATTAAACGATATCATCACATCGCCCTCGACAATACCGGCTAGTGCCGCAACACCTTGCGGATCAACAGATTGTACAATCACACCAAACTCTACGCCTCCAAGCTCTTTGCGTTGTTCCTGAGTGAGCGCGGCTACTACAACCCCTAGCCGTGACTCCTTATCATTTTCAACGCTTGCAGTCTTTATGATCTCTCGATCTTCAGCAAGTTCCGCTATGGTGACTGATATTTTCATCATTTCGCCATTTCGCAACACATCTAGCTCAACTGACTGACCCACCGGAACCACTCCAACTAATGGCGGTAAGTGCGATGACTGCCCTATCTGGGTGCCATTAAAAGACAGAATCACATCTCCTGTTTGCAGACCGGCTTTTTTCGCAGGACTAGCGTCTGTTACTTTTGACACCAACGCACCCTCGGGTCGGTCCATACCAAATGACTCGGCCAGATCCAAATCAACATTCTGGATCAACACACCCAACCATCCCCGGCTGACATAACCATTGTCTTTTAACTGAGTAACGACTGTTTTAACCACGTTGGCAGGTATTGCAAAGGACAACCCTATATAACCACCAGACTGCGAGAAAATTTGTGAGTTAACACCTACGACCTGACCCTCGACATTAAACAACGGACCACCAGAGTTACCCGGATTCACAGCGACATCTGTCTGAATAAAAGGTACGTAGTTTTCATTGGGCAGACTACGGGACAAAGCAGACACAATACCCTGTGTTGCTGTGTAATCGAAACCAAAAGGGGTTCCTATCGCCAGCACCCACTGGCCTACATTAAGACCATCAGAATCACCAAATTCCAGAATCGGTAACCCGGTAGCCTCAACTTTAAGCAAGGCCACATCAGTACGTGGATCAGAACCGACTAAGGTAGCCCGGTACTGTCGACGATCAGGCAAAGACACTGTAATCTCAGCAGCACCCGCTACAACGTGCGCATTGGTCACAATAAATCCGTCTTCAGACAATATAAATCCCGAGCCAAACCCGCCACTACGACGGCCATCCGGTCGCGGCGCTCCACGCGGTGAAAGCTGCGGATTTTCTTCAAAGAACTTCCGTAAAGCCTCTGGGATTTCACCTTGGTTAAGCGGCGGTACCTCAGGCTGTGCTGATGTCAACTTCTGTTGTGCGGTGACCGCTATCTTTACAACAGCCTTGCCCTTTTCCTTAACCAGTGTTTCAAAGTCGGGTAACTCCAACGC
>JALZUX010000558.1 GCA_023301405.1 Granulosicoccaceae bacterium
TGTGTGGTTCAAACCAGATCAAAATTTACGTAGTTTAAAGCTGTCTCTCCGACGGAAGGCACAAAAGCTCTCCGAAGATCCTAAACGGTTTTTCAGTGATTCGAACATTCCGGTATTCAGATATTTGGGGAAATTGATTCCCATGAGAGAAGCGGCATAGTGTTGAGTAACCCTCTACAGATTGGTAAGTCGCGTGGCCTTAGTGCTGTGACCAGAATGCTGCGTCTGTCAGCGCCATTTTTTAGTGTAACCCCGCAGTTATCAAATGGACTGTTAGATCTCAATGTTGATCCTCTCCAGTCATTTGAGGAACACCGAACAGCCAAGCATGCGTTTAGTTATCTTAATACAGTTGCTACCACGGGGCTTTTCAGTAGGCAGACCCTAGATCAATTTTACGAAGTTCTGAGTATTGAAGGGCACTGTATCCATAAGCATTTGCTTTATTATCTGGCATCTTTGTACTTACAGGTAGGTGAGAACGATAGGGTCAGACAGCTACTGATGTCAACGGGGGCGGCTTCGCCTGAAATGAGTTGGTTTGCTGCGTTGATGTTGTATGCAAGGAGAAATGGCTTTGAGATCCCCATACAAAATGTTGACGATGAAAAGTGCCTGGAATTTCTTGAACAACGTTTGATTGATTCAGCATCGGCAATTTCTGAAGAAATTGTCGCTAATAGCAGTGTTGCTATTATCGGTAATGCCCCTAGCGCAAATATGAGTATATGTGCTGATGACGATGTATCATTCTGTTTTAACAATTACACTTGTAACCAGAGAATTACCGGAACCTCTGTCTTTCACGTGGTCACTCCCTCATGGGAGTTGGGGCAGTCGGCCGGAGAGTCCCGGTTGTTTATAACTGGCAATAACATATTTCATCGACGCAGCCGGGTGTGGCGCAGATTTTCTGACTGTCAGTATCAGTCTGTATCTTGCTTTCCTAAAGAATTATGGTCGCGGCTTTACTTGCAATTAAAGGCACCTCCCTCTGCGGGGTTGTTAATGATGAGTTGCTTATCAGAGATCACCTTTCCTGACGATGTTGCTATTGTGGTAACCGGCTTTTCAGAATCTACGCCGTTGGTTAATCACGATTATGATCGTGTACCTGCTTCGTCTCGGCATAATTGGGACGAAGAGGCTTTTCAGCGCAAGGTTGCATTAGAAATACTGCAGGCTAAGGCAGCTTCGCTGCATTGTATTACTGGATGAGTGCTCGTCGAAAATATGAAGCAACCAACGACATAACTTATTGTTAGCTGTATTGAGTGGCCCGCACCTCTAAGCTACGCTGCACGTAACCTATCCGGCGTCGTGTGTTTGTGGTATCCGTGATTTATGGAAACATTAATCATTGGTAGAGTGAATCGAGGCGTGCTGTCTTTGGCGGTCGGGGAGACAATCGTCTGGGCGGGACTGCTTTATATATTCCCTGCGTTGTTATTGCGATGGGAAAATGACCTTGGGTGGTCAAATCCTCAGTTAACCGGTGCGATAACCATTGCGTTGTTGTGCTCTGCGCTTTGCTCGCCATTTGCGGGGAGGGCCATTGATCGTGGTTATGGCCCACATTTAATGGCTGGTTGCGGTTTTGTAGGTGCTGTGGCTTTATTTTCATTGTCTTATATTCAGTCACTATGGCAGTTTTATTTGCATTGGGCGTTGATTGGCGCGAGTTTATCCGGGTGTTTGTACGAACCCTGTTTCGCATTGATCACTCGTGCGTTCGGCAGTCAAGCACGGCAAAGTATTCTGTTGGTAACGCTCATTGCCGGGTTTGCCAGTACGTTGAGCTTTCCCGGTGCGCATGCACTCACTGATCTGTACGGATGGCGTGTGGCGGTACGTTATTTCGCTGTGATCGTGTTGCTGGTGGGGGTGCCTGCTTTGTGGCTGGGTGCGTCTTGCGTTGAGTTGCAAGTTCAGGAAGTCCACAAAGTTAAGGCGCTCCGGTGGCGGCAGGTACGGCGACTTCTGACTCCAGTGTTTTTGTGTCTGTCTGGTTCTTTTGCGTTGTTGGCAGTGGTGCATGGAATGACAATTCATCATTTGTTGCACCTTCTTAGTGATCGAGGGCTGGCACTTGACGCTGCTGTAGTTGTTGCCTCATTGATCGGGCCAATGCAGGTGGCTGGGCGGTTAGCGATGTTTGTGGTCAATGATCGTGTTAGTAATATCGCCATTACCAACATCTGTTTTGTCGCCCTTACACTGGCTATTGTATTGCTATTTGCGGTAACTCAACATGCTGCGTTAGCGTTTGGTTTTGTCCTTCTGTTTGGCGCAGCCTATGGGATGGTCAGCGTCATCAGGCCGGTGGTCGCGCGCGAGGTGCTGGGTGGCACTGACTTCGGTTTGAAAGCCGGCTTTCTTGCCTTTTTCTATCTGATTGGGTCATCGATCGCGCCTTACGTCGGCTCAATCATTTGGCGTGCTGGCGGGTATAATTTGGTGTTATTCGCACAATTTGGTCTCACGCTGGCAGGCTTGCTTATCTTTAAAGCCGTCACGCGCTCTGTTAAACGTGATGCAGGCTGATTTCTTTTGGCGTTGAAATTAATACAGTCACTTAATCAAGCTAAGGCCCGGATCCAATGATCTCTGCAGAGGCTTAGGTCTCCTTTTCGTGTAAACGGAACCTCACTGTTGCAAACTGTTACTTTGGCTTACTTTCTGCACTTGGTTTGAGATACCTCACGCAGGAATACCGCATGCCAGCTGCGCAAAGCTCATCCCTAATTCAGGACTACAGCGTCGTTTATACCCAATTGCAGCGGGGTAAGCGTGAGCTGATCGAATTCGGTGCGGATCGCGTGTTAGTGAATCGCTATGTAATCGATGCCGCTGAAAGTACCAACCCGGTAGATCCAGAGCCAGTACTCGACACCGTTAGCCTTGAAAAGGTTCTTGAGGGTGACACTGCTGCCGAGCGAAGGCAGTACTGCAAACATGTTCTTGGCGAGTTGGTCGGGATGCAAGAGGAAGTAAATACACTGCAAAAGGTGGCCCGTGAGAAGGGGATCAGTGCTGGCATATTGACGATTGTCGGACAGGCTTCGGTGCATAGTCCTGAAGACAACGGCGCTTCGGTGATATATCAGTTAAACGAATTAATGAATCCGTCTGAAGGTGAGGTCGCGAAGGAGTCGGTAACTTCAACAGCAAGTACGCAGAAGGAAATCACCACCGATGGAGTTCACTCTGATTTATTGGCAGCAGCTAACGATGCTCAGAGTACGGACTTGAAACGATTAACTCCATTTCAGAAAATCATAGCAACGATGGCCGAACACAAAACAGCCTTGATTACCGACATGGTGGTTTGCTTTTTTGCCTCCTGTTTTGCAATCAGTTTAGTAAGTTAACTGTTGGATGCCAGTGTGAAGGGTTTTACACTTTCTGCGGGGATTGGAAAAATCCCTCATATTGAACGGTTTCTCGGCGTTAAAGGCCTATCGAGAAGCCCTTCGATACTGTGTACGTCGGCTTGTAACGGGGTGTATTCATGGGGCTCAAAGCCATATAGTGTTCATTCGGAAAAAATAGCTCAAGCCAGAGGTTTGCCGCATATCAGGCTTGAAGATGGTTTTGTTTGCTCTTATGGAAACAGTGCCCGTCATCGGAAATACTCTCTGGTCGTCGATCAGATCGGTATTTACTACGATGCAACTCAGCCATCAAGGCTTGAAAACATTCTAAATGGGTTGGACGCTGATTCGTGGAGGCTAGGCAATACGGAGTGGATTGGGCGTGCCCAACGCTTGATAACAAGACTTATTGTTAACAATATCAGTAAGTACAACAACCTGGCCAAAGCAACAGCGGACTTTGATCATATCAATGATTATGTACTGGTGATTGACCAAACGGTCGGTGATCAGTCCGTTAGGCTTGGTGGTATGAATGCGGAACGCTTCTCTACCATGCTGCGTGCGGCACTGCGTGAACATCCGCAGGAGAAAGTATTTGTTAAAGTGCATCCAGAAGTGATGGCAGGTCGTAAGCAGGGCTATCTTTCTGAGCTTGCGAAGTCGCTTGGCGTGCAATTGATCAGCGGGGAAATTTCCGCAGAAAGGCTGAGTGAGTGTACCCAGATGTATGTTGGCACTTCGTTGTATGGCATGGAAGCGCTGTTGCGTGGAGTGTCGGTGGTGTGCTTTGGTCAGCCTTTTTATTCTGGCTGGGGGGTTACCCGTGATATACAGCCTCTGGCACGTCGAACTGCCACCCGGACGGTTGCAGAAATTTTTATGGCTTCCTATCTGGTTTATGCAAATTATGTTGATCCGATTACCGGTGAGCATTGCGAGTTAGAAGATATCATTGATCACATCGAGATACAGGCGGCACAACGCCACCGTATTGGCAGGCAGTTGACCTGTGTCGGTATAACCCCTTGGAAGCGACGATATATAGATCAATACTTATTGCGTGCTGATTATGGGCATTCTCATATGGCCATAAAAAGGTGGTTGTCTCGAGAGCCCGCGGCATTGGCCTCTGAGAATTTTTTGGTGTGGGGCAAAAAGTCCGTCGATACCAAGCTTGAACAAAAAATGTCGCTCTATAAAGTTACCCGGATGGAGGACGGCTTTGTGCGCTCAGTGGGTCTGGGCAGTAATTATACTGCTCCTCGATCACTGGTGATTGACGATCTGGGGATTTATTTTGATGCCACACGACCCTCCCGTCTGGAGTACATGCTTCAGAATCATCAATGTACGCAATCAGAGATAAATCGTGCACAGGCACTGATTGACGTGTTGATTGAGCAACGGATTAGTAAGTATGTCAGTGCCAATGTAGGCGCTGCAGACAGCTCGTTTTACCGGGGCAAAAAGGCCTTACTGGTCATTGGGCAGGTTGATGGCGACGCGTCGCTGAAATTTGGCACCAATGAGGTGAAGTCCAACCTCGAGTTACTGACGACGGTGAGGGAACGTAACCCTGATCGTGTGATCGTATACAAGCCGCACCCGGATGTAGTGAGCGGGAATCGCTCGGATGGAATTGAAAGCTATAGTGA
>JALZUX010000559.1 GCA_023301405.1 Granulosicoccaceae bacterium
AAATCTCACGCCCTCGCTACGACCCTAATTGTCAGACAGCCACCTAGGCCTGAATATCTAGCCCCGATTTTTTATTACTCGTGATTTCACATCTCCTAAATACAGTGGGGCCGGTTTTTTTATTGGTGCTGGTAGGTTTTATCTGCGTTAAGCGCTCGTTGTTCGATGCCGCCACCATCGATGCCTTGATGCGTTACGCGGTAAAATTTGCAATACCTTGTCTGCTATTCAGGGCGGTCTCAACCATTGACCTTAATGCTGCCTATGAGTGGCGTTCTATTGGCTCTTTTTATGGCGCTGCTTTTTTGTGTTTTGTTGTCGGGGCGCTTGCTGCATGGCGTGTGTTTGGTCGGCGCCCCGGAGAGGCTGTGGCAGTCGGATTTTCAGGTTTGTTTTCAAACCTGGTATTGCTGGGTTTGCCTGTCGTAGAAATGACTGTGGGTGAAGAGGCCTTACCAGCCGCCTATGCGTTGGTATCTTTGCATGCGCCGTTTTGCTATTTGGTGGGCATTGTTGCCATGGAGTCGTTGCGAGCGGATGGCCGGCCATTGATAGAAACAGCCGGCGTAGTTGCCCGGTCTATTTTTAGCAACAGCCTAATGATTGGTATTGGCTTGGGTTTTCTAGTTAACTTTTCAGGCTTGCCGGTGCCTGGTGTAGCGGGTACCGCACTAGACATGATCGCAACTTCCGCTTTACCACTTGCGTTGTTTGGACTTGGTGGTGTTTTAACTCGCTACGCGCTGACAGAGCGCATCGTCGAGACAAGTGCTATTACTGTGATCTCGCTGGTGCTGCATCCACTACTTGCACTATTATTCTGTACACTGCTCGGAGTAGAGGGCACTGATCGCGTGATCGTGGTGTTGATGGCCTCTGTGGCCCCCGGTATCAACGCCTATTTATTTGCCAATATGTATGGACGTGCTGAAGGCACAGCCGCTGCTACCGTGTTGTTGGCCACCAGTCTGGCGGTATTGAGTGTCAGCTTGTGGGCGTGGATTCTAATTGCCCCGCGCTGATCGCCACATTGGTTCGCCACCCGTTAGATGATTATTGTTTCTGCAACACATCGTCAGGTACTGTGTGTGTTTGCGGTTGCTTCAACCGGATTATATTTCCATGAATAATACTACTGCTTTTTCCGCATGGAACCTTGTGATCGGTATAGTTTGTATCGTATTAAGCTCACCGGGCGGTGCTAATGATCAACTTGAAATGGAGGAAAGGCTTCTGGCCTGTGCCGGTTGTCACCAACAAAGCTTATACGCTCCTTCAATTAACGGAAAGCCGGTTGAATACTTGTATCAGCAATTGCTCAACTTTCGTGAAGGCAGGCGCTTGAACGGCACAATGACTAAGATGCTTGCGGTTCTCAGCACAGACTACCTGCACGAGATAGCAGACTACTACGCCAATATACCGGTAGATGATTCTCGTCGGCAACCTAGCACTAGCCAGCAAGATTCCGCTCAGGCTGCGATGGGCAAAAATCTGGTTCAAGCTGGTTCTGCAGGTCCGGCATGTGTTGCCTGTCACGGCAATGATTTACGCGGTGACGGTGTTGCGATTCCAAGCTTAAGAGGTCTGAGTGCAAAATACATTGCAGCGCAGCTTGGGGCCTGGCAGGCCAATACCCGTCTCGCCCGGGCACCTGATTGCATGAAGAAAGTAGCTGATTATCTTACCGGTGAAGAGGTTGGTGCGGTATCACAGTGGATAGCAGATTCATTTGAACAAGCGGCAGCGCCGCTGCCTGTGAGCAATGAGTTGCCATTGCCTTGCGGAGCATTGCAATGAGACCAGCAAATCTGCAGCGTTTCTTCATTGCACTGTGCGTTATCATTATCGCGGGGTGCGGCACCGAAGCACCACCCGCTGGCCAAAGCCCGCTCAATTTACATAGTGTTGATTTACTTGAAAGGGGGCAGTACTTGGCGCGGGCAGGTAACTGTGTTGGCTGCCACACACCAGCGGGTGCGCCTGAATTCAGTGGCGGCAAAGCCATTACCACCCCGTTTGGTATTATATATAGCAGTAACCTGACTGCAGACAACGTAAACGGTTTAGGCGGTTGGGACTCAGACGATTTCTGGCAGGCGATGCACCATGGTAAATCTGCTGATGGAAGTAATCTCTACCCGGCATTTCCATACCCGAATTACACCCTTATGACTCGTGATGATAGCGATGCGTTATTTGCTTACTTTCAAACGATACCTGCTGTTGACTCAGCAGCACCTGATCATGAATTACGATTTCCTTTTAACACTCAATTGGCGTTAAGCGCGTGGCGGCTGCTCTTTTTTAAACCACAAACATTTCAAGTGAACAGTGACCATAATGCGTCGTGGAATCGTGGGTCTTATCTGGTAAAAGGACTTGGTCATTGCGGTGCCTGTCATACGCCGCGTGGCGTGCTTGGCAGCACACGATCAAAGCACGAACTTGCCGGAGCCTACATTGATCATCTTGGCTGGGACGCCTTATCTCTGCTCACGGGTCCTGTTGATGCACAGCAAAAACGCCAAACGGTAACGTTGTTGAAAACAGGAGTCAATGAACGCCACCACCTTTCCGGCCCTATGGCTGAAGTGGTTTTTCACAGCTTGCAGTATGTAGACGAGCAACACTTGGACGATATGGTTGAATACATGGCCAGTCTCCCGTCTGTGCCGGCGCAGCTAAGGCCAAGTATTCGCACGTCACAGGCCACCGCAGCAACGCTGAGAAAGGAGGGTGATGAGATCTACGTTGAGCATTGTTCAGACTGCCACGGCGAAGAAGGTCAGGGCGAACCGTTTAAATACCCGGCGCTTGTGGCCAACCAAGGTGTAACTGCGGAATCTCCAAGCAATGCCATACGTATTTTAAAGCAAGGAGGCTTTGGTGCGAGTACCGAGGGGAGGCCGCGTCCTTATGGTATGCCGGCTTATGCCCACCAGTTGAACGCACGGGAATCGGCAGCGGTACTCAGTTATATCAGAGCGGCATGGGGCAATAGCGCGTCGGCGGTTTCCCCGGAGGCTTTGCGACGGGACTAATCACTAATGAGCCTTGCTTAAAATTACTTGTGAATTATAGCGTGCCTTTAAATCCAAGCGTTGCTGGAGCGGGGCTGTCGGTTACCTTTTGTATGCCTTCTATTGGTGGTGAGGTTTTCGATGCCAAATGGATCAATTCAGCCCGATTTGAACAGTTTGTTTTGGTAAATGTTGATGCCACTTGGGTTTTAATGGTTTCTAGAGAAACGCCCCTGATTTCCGAGATTGTGCGGTTTGTTTTGCCATCAACAAGGTGCCTGCATACTTCAGATTCACTGTCAGAAAGGCTCCAACACATTGATAATCTGTCGGTAGAAATACAGTGAGTATTTTGCGTATCGATCAGCAGAACCAGCGTACTGTTTTGTTCACCGTCTAGCTCTCTTAAGCTATCTATTAGTGGGCTTATTTCCACTAGAATTGAGTATTCTCCACTTTTTTGTAAGTGAAGCTGAGCTTCTGCTATTAATTTATCTTTGTTATCTTTGGTGGTGGCTGCAAGCAGTCCACTTTGTAGCTCTGCCTGATAACTGGAGTCAGCTAATTTTAAATAACCGTCGTGAGTCTTACTTATACAGCCATAATCGCTCAGTATTCTAGCGGCTTCAATATTGTGTTCAACAATAAGGCCATTTGAACGAACCACCAACAGGCCGATTTGTATTTTATCCATAGCGCCTAGTACGGCGGCGTATCTGGTGCGCAATAGATTCCATGCCCGGGCCATTTCAACAGACTTTGCCATGTGTGGTGTCAGAGCAAGAATATTTTGTATTTGCTGTTTGGTTGCTTCGGTCTGATTTTTGTCAAATTGCCAGGTGCCTGTGTCAAACCAGCTCTTGTTGTCATTGAGTCGTACTGCAATACGGTGACAAACCCCGACCTTTTCGATCATATATTGGTAGTCTGGTCGGTCTCTTAAATTCGCAACACCTGCGTTGAATTCATAGTCCAGTATATAGCTCTGTTCACTAATTGTTGACAACTTGTGGTAGGCAGGTTGATCGTAATGGGCCAAGTTTCTCAGATAGTGCTCCATATCTGACGCGGCCACCTGTCGCCAGAGTTCGCTGCCGAAATTCAGTTGCATTACGTCATCGGCTTCAGAAACACCAGTCATCAGCAATACGCACCCCTTTGATTCCACAAATTGCTGACAGAGGTCTAATGCGTCCGCCCAAAGCGGCTCGTCAATAGACGCTGAATAAATAGCGGCGATTGTTTCGGTGTATAGACTGTTCAAAATCACATCGCCTGAGTTATGGGGAATGACAGGTTAATGTAGTAGGGGAATGGACTTTTCTCATCCCCTCTATGGGTGATGATCAGGGGATTATTCGTTCAGTGGACGGCTAGATTAGATACTGTCGTGAGGATTTTGTGTCGGTTTGTGCCGGATTGAACTCTAAATAT
>JALZUX010000560.1 GCA_023301405.1 Granulosicoccaceae bacterium
GCAGGGTTAGTAGCAACAGGGTTGAACGCTGAAGAAGTCGCCGGTGTGATGGGGTTAAACTGGTATCGCTTCTATGCCGATAACTTTACCCCTCAGTAGCCCCTAATTAGTACCCGTCCAGAAACAACGCATAACGAGGGTCACTCAGGGGCCTGAGATTTTGCCTACTACATATGGGCCCATCCTTTACTAGTAATGGGTCATTGTTAGGTAACTATCATGCAGTCGGTGAAAGATTGCGGGCCTGAGTGGGCCGCAGTAGGGTTGTTTCTAGATGAACACTAGTTACTGGTTATTGATAAAATAACCGGTAAAACCCAATAAGCGGAAGGCAAATGGCAACAATACAAGACAAACTCAGTAATCTCCGTGAACGTATGGGTGAAGCCGCCGTTGATCTGCTAGCGGTGGGGCCGGGTGCTCATATGGAATGGTTATTGGGTTTTCACCCCCACGCAGATGAACGCCCTTGTCTGTTATGTGTCAGTCAATCAGGTGCGGCACTATTAATGCCGGCGTTAAACGCTGACGGCACCCGCGAAAATACCGATCTGCCTTTCCATGAGTGGACTGACGACCATGGCCCGAACACAGCGTTCAGTGCACTATTAAAAGATTTGCAGGTGACCGGTGCAACAAGTATCGCACTTGATGAAACCATGCGCGCTGACTTTGCCGCTTTGGTGCAAGAGGCGCTGCCAAATGCGAAGCGCCAATTTACGCCGTCAACTATTGGCGGACTTCGCATGCGTAAAGATGCCGATGAATACGCCATCCTCAAGCAGAACGCGCTGATCGCTGATCAGGCAATGCAGGCAGGCTGGGCCGCCATGCGTGCGGGCATGGCTGAACTGGAAGTCGCTGCCGTGATCAGGGAATCTTTTACTTCTCAGGGGGCTAAGCCGGTTTTTACCATTGTAGGAGCGGGTGGCAACGGTGCTTTTCCGCATCATCAAACAGGGGCCACCAAACTCAAGCAAAACGATGCAGTCGTCATGGATATTGGCGGTGCGATCAACGGATTCTCCAGTGACATAACCCGCATGGCTGTATTGGACAAGCCACCAGAAGGCTATCAGGAAGTTCATGCCATTGTAGAAGCCGCTGTGCAAGCTGCAATGGCGGCAGCAAGGCCGGGCGTAAAGGCGCACGTTGTTGATGACGCCGCCCGCACAGTCATTACTGAAGCGGGCTACGGCGAGTACTTTGTACATCGTACAGGTCATGGCATGGGCGTGGAGATCCACGAACAACCTTACTTGACCTCTGTCTCGCAAACGGTGCTGGAAAGCGGTATGGTTTTCTCAATAGAACCCGGTATTTATCTGCCCGGCCGATTTGGTATCAGGCTTGAAGACATCGTGATACTCCGTGATAACGGTCCGGAAATATTTTCTGAGTTGCCGCGTGATCTTACCGTTGTATAAATCAACTACCGCTGGCGCCGATGTGTGACTAATTTCAACACCGTTTGATCAGAAAAATACTAGCAAAAGCGTCTGCCGATGTGCAGCGCTTTGGCCACTAACCCCCGGATAACAGTCCTCTGTAAGCCACCGGCAGTTAGCTTGGCAATAATTTCATTTTTGCAGGCGTGCAAATTGCACCTGTGTCAGGATAACCTGCCAGTACTGCAGATCAATGGCCGGGAAAAGACCAGATCAGATTGATTTTGTTGTATTTTCCTATCTCACCATCGTGCTACGTAAGAGGCTACTGGTGATTGTCTTAGCGCTGGTATAAACGCTTTAAACTTATTACGGGTTGTAGAAAATTGAAACAGCTGATTACAACATTGGTGGTTCTAACTGGCCTGGTCTGCGGGGGCACAGCAAGCGCCCAGCAGGTCACTGGTCTCAATGCCGCGCATAGAAATGGTCAAACGTTTTTAGTCTGGAATGAATCCAGCCGTTCTGCCGGGTATCATGTGTATCGGTCATCACAGCCTATCACCTCGAAAAACTTATCGTCAGCGCAACTATTGACCAGCCGCTGGGGACCTTTAGATCAAGACAGCTCGGTGAACAAGTACCGCCCTGACTACGTCCCTGAGCATTTTGTGATAGAGGATAACGGTGTACCGCTTAGTGGCAATCAGGGATTGTTTGTCCACACCACGCAGACCACAGATTCCCCAACTGCCTACTATGCGGTGACATCAGTCTCAAACGGACGGGAATCAAAAAAAATTGCCAATGGTTCAAATGCTACAGCACAACCTGTTACGGAAGCCTCAGCCACAGCAAAGCCGGTGTTAACACTCACTAAAAACGGCGGCACTGGTCGTTTGTATACACAGTATATGGATTACGCCAATTGGAACCCGACCCTCAAAGGCTATGCTTTTAACTACACGGTAGCAATACCGGCCAATTACAATCCCAACAAAGCCTACCCGTTGCAACTGCATATGCATGCTCACAGTGAAATACCGAAGTTTGAGCCGGAATCTGAATACAACTGGCAAGTGATACAAATCTTTCCCAGTGACGTCGGTGAATTTCAAAATAGTATGCATACGTGGTGGTATGGCCATTCAGCAGACCATAACTACCTTACCGACGGAAATACCCCTAAAAGTGGCAAAATAGTAAATTTCACTGAACAGCGAGTTATTCAAGCAGTTGCTGAAGTGGTGTCAAACCCTGATTTCAGAGTTAATACAGATTTGATTTATGCTTATGGCCATTCTATGGGCGCATCGGGTTCACTCAGTCTTGCTTTGCGTTATCCAACCATACTGACTGGTATCTACGCCAGTGAACCCATGACAAATTACGCTGCAAGCCCTTTGTTTCAAGAAGAATTTGTTCGGTTGTGGGGAGAGCAGTCTGCCAACTTGCCCATTTTAAACCGCGGACGCTATGCCGGATATATTGTCAGCGATACTTCGGGTGTTTGGGATTGGATGAACCATCAGTTGCAAGTGCGCCGCCGACGGACGTCCGACTTTGCATTTTTGAACCTGGACTTCGGTAAGGACGATGCCATCATTGATTGGGCCACCCAGGGCCAACCAATGGTGCAGGCACTGACTGAAGGCAAAGTAGGCTTTGCGATGGGGGCACTTGATAACGTTGGCCACAGTTGGCTTGGTTTTCACTCTCTTAACAAGAATCAGTTTGGTTTTGGTTACGACGACCAGGCTCCATGGCAATACCCCAACTCAATGAGTTTCGTTGGTTTGCAAAACGCCAGCGGCAACGGCCCAATGAGCCCCGGCCCAACTGGCAATGATGAATACAACGTCAGTATTGAATGGTCTACCACTCACAATTCTTTTGATAAAGACATTGTAGATACCGCTACCCGATATGAAGTGTCATTGCGTTCGTTGAAAGAAGATCAAAC
>JALZUX010000561.1 GCA_023301405.1 Granulosicoccaceae bacterium
CAGTCAGCAGTGGCTATGCAAGCGTTGAGTGTCGGTTTACTTAATACTCTTAATGTTGCCTATGTGTTGCTAGGCGGGGTATTTTTTTACCGGGTGTTAAGCGCTGGCGGTGCTCTTGAGGTAATCGCCAAGGGGGTTGTTCGATGGATCCCGGATGAGGTTCATCGCTTGTTTGCGATTGTGTTTGGTGTGTCGGTTTTTTTTGAATCTGCAACAGGCTTTGGTGTCGGGATACTGGTGTCTGTTCCGCTCTTTATAGCGCTTGGTTACAGACCGGTTCAAGCGGCCTTGATCGCTTTACTTGGGCAGTGCGCGGTGCCGTGGGGAGCGTTGGCGATCGGTACTGTGATCGGCTCTGAGTTATCGGGTGTCAGCGTTATCCGGTTGGGTGAGTTGGCTGCTGTTATTGGCTTTCCATTCGTGCTTATTTGTGGGGCGGCAGCGCTGACAGTGGCAGCTCAGAAATGGCAACGCCGACAAATGATCTGGTTGCTGATGTATTCATTGTTGTTGTGTGGATCGTTATGGTTGTTATCGGTAGCGGTGGCGGTTGAGTTAGCTGGTTGTTTGGCCGGGGTGTTGATTGTTGGTTTTTCTGTGTTAGTCAGTCGCTACAAGCAGAGTGCCTCTGCAAGCGACTTCACTGGCGCTGAAGGGCTGGTGGCTGCGTTGATTCCGTTTGGCGTGCTAATGATTGCTTTGCTGCTCACGCGTCTGCATGCACCTGTGCGGGACTTTCTGCAGGCGCTTAATGTTAACGTTGCCGATTACACAATTGCACCGTTTTACCATGTGGGGTTCTGGTTAGTTATCGCCGCCATTATTGCACTGCTGGTATTGCCATTGGCACGGCGGCAATTGCAGCACCTGCTTAGTGCGGGTCTGCAGCAGTGGTATGGAGCAACAGTTGCTGTCGGTAGCTTTCTTTTGTTCGGGCAGTTGATGACGGTGTCGGGGATGACCGCAGTAATGGCGCAGTCATTGGCAGGCTCGGTAGGCGGGTATTATGCGGCTGTGGTGCCTTTGTTAGGTGGTTTAGGAGGCTTTTTGACCGCAAGTAATACGTCATCCAATGCGCTGTTTATGGGGTTTCAAATTAGTGCTGCGGAACGCGTAGGGATGCCAGTGGATATTGCCGCTGCTGTGCAAAATGCAGCGGGAAGTAATACCACACTGGCGTCTCCGGGTCGGGTGATCTTTGCTGCCAGTGTGGCCGGTTACCCGGGCGCAGAGTCTGATTTACTGCGTCGTATATTACCTGTAGCGCTGGCCGGTGTGGTCAGTGCTGTGGTTGTGTCTTTATTGCTTGATTGGATTTATTAAGCGATAACCGTGTCGCGACGACGCCGAGCCAATATAGCAAGCAGGCTTAATAGCAGTAACGTTGTTGGAGCTGCGCTACCGCCTCCGCTAGTAGAGCCTGGTGTTGCGGTGCCAGCATCTGGTGTCGATTTGTTTTGACCAACATCAACTGCTGGCAAGCTGCCGTCAGCTACATTGACCGAATATAAAACTTCATTATCATGAACGGCGTCTTCTGCCTCCGCAGCGCTGGCTGAAACGATCAGCGTTGCTGTGCCGGGCACATTAACAGTTGCAGAAAAATTGACGACTGCTTGTTGACCAGCTGATAGTTCTGGCAATTCACAGGTAATTGATCTTCCATCTGCTGTACAGTCGCTGCTTGTTGAAAAGCTCATGCCGCCCGGCAACTGAATGCCAACAACCGGTGACGTTGCAACGTTGTTTGGGTGTTGATTAGTAACATCTATTGTGTAGAGAACAGTATCGCCTACAGTGGCCGCAGACACATCACTGGCGGTACTGACTGATAAATCCACTGTTGCAAATTCAGGCGTTGTAGCGGCGGTGACGTCCACTGATGCTGTGCTTGTATTATTTGAAATAACACTGTCCTGCTGATCAGAGCTTATTGTTGCTGTTAGTTGAGCCGTGCCGCTTTGTGAGGCAATGGCGTTGACAACAAGCGAGCCTGCAGTCTTTGGTGCAATCTCTTCTAGAGGGCAGTTGACCAAGGATCCAGACACACTGCACTGTGAATTCTGTTCAAGTGTCAGTTGCTCAGGCAGGGTGATTTGCAGCAACGGATCAGTAGCGGTGACAGACAGGCTTTCGTTAAAAATTTCGTAACTGATACTGATCGATTGTCCGGCGATGGGGGTGTCATCGTCTATGGCTGTAGACAGTGCCAGATCAACTGATGGTGTTGTAGCGGGTTCAACGCTTTCAAGAGTCAGTGTTCTCCAACGGCCGCGTGCAAATGCAAAAATATCGTTTTCAGGGATAAGTCCGTTAGACAACGCATTGGACTCCACGGAAATTTCGGCGTTGGCAGGAATACTGATGTCTTCAAAAACATGGTTCTGTATGCCGTAGTCAACATCGACACGGCTGTTGACCGCTGTTGCGACTACAACCCCGTCGACCAGGAAACGGTACTCGCATTCGCCGTCTTCTTCCCCAAGGGCTGAAATGGTTACGTCGTAAGTGCCACCGCTACCACTGTAAACGGTTGTAGCACGGGCGAATTTCTCACGAAAATCTTCAACACTTGCGTCTATCGCTAATGCAGAAACTCTATTGTGGCGGTAGTAAGGAACCTCGCCGCTGTCAGTGTCAGGAAAATCATCTAACGCCTGATAAACTAATGTCTCGGCCTGCAGGGGCGTATTGATGCTTAGGGCAGCAACAAATGCAAACAAGAGTTTTTTCATGGTGAGTCTAGCTCTGTAACAAGGTACCTCTAACGGAGGACGGCAATAGCTCGAAAAACCTAAGTCTGTTCTATGGCGAACTATTCGTTATTGAAAGTTTTTTGTATTGCCGTCATGCTCGGTGCGATTGTGATAAAAGGGGAAGGGTTGATGTCTGACAAACAAGCGCAAAAAAAGAGAGGCGTCTCTTTGGCCTGTGAAATATTAAAGCAGCGCTTTGGTGATCGCTTTCACACCGGTGATTCAATCTGCGAGCAACATGCGCATACCCTGACATATCTGCTGAATCAGCCGCCCGATGCCGTTGTTTTTACCCAATCTTCTGACGACATAAAGTGGGTTGTTCAGGTGTGTGCCGAGCACGAATGCCCGATCATTCCCTTTGGTGCAGGCTCTTCACTGGAAGGTCAGTTGAACGCCCCCGATGGCGGTGTGTCGATTGATCTGTCGCAAATGAATGGTGTGATTGAAGTCCACCCTGAAGATCTGACTGTCACCGTGCAGCCGGGTATTACCCGCAAGGCTTTAAACTTGTATTTGCGTGATACCGGGTTGTTTTTTCCGATTGATCCAGGGGCTGATGCAAGCCTTGGCGGTATGGCCTCAACCCGTGCTTCCGGAACTAATGCTGTGCGTTACGGCACCATGAAAGACAACGTTCTAAGCCTGCGTGCCGTGATGCCTGATGGTCGCGAAATTAATACCGCCAGTCGTGCCAAGAAAACATCGGCCGGCTATGATCTCACCCGCTTGCTGGTGGGGTCTGAGGGTACGCTTGGCGTGATCAGTGAGCTAACGCTAAAGCTGCATGGCGTACCCGAATCCATTGTTGGTGGTATCTGCCATTTCGAGACAATAGCGGCCGCTTGTGATGCGGCGATTCAGACTATTCAGTACGGTATACCCATTGCTCGAATCGAGCTTCTGGATGCGGTTCAGGTTAAGGCTTGCAACGATTATTCAAAGCTTAATTTGGCTGAAAAGCCCACGGTATTTGTTGAGTTTCATGGCTCGCAGGCGTCTGCCGCTGAGCAGTCAGCACTTTTCGGCGAGATCGTCAAAGATTGTGGTGGCTCTGATTTTCAATGGACTAATGATGAAGCCGAGCGCAATAAGTTGTGGCAGGCACGGCATGATTCCTATTGGGCGGCACGCGGTTTACGGCCGTCGGCAGATGCAATAGTGACAGATGCCTGTGTGCCTATTTCAAGGCTAGCGCAGTGTGTTGAAGAAACACGGGAAGACATTGAATCAAATAATCTGCTGGCGCCGATTGTCGGCCATGTAGGGGATGGCAATTTTCATACGCTGGTGCTTGTGGATCCTGAAAACGAGGTTGAAATGCAGTGTGCGAAAGCATTTGCCGGCCGTCTGAGTGCTCGAGCCATAGCGATGGGCGGCACTTGTACCGGAGAGCACGGAATCGGTCAGGGTAAAAAAGCTTATTTGCGTGATGAACTGGGTGATACGGTCGATTTTATGGCTATGATCAAAACCGCAATCGACCCGCACAACATTATGAATCCCGGCAAGATATTCTAAATTTTGCCATCGCACCAAGTGATGTTAACCCTTCGGTCTTTCAACGCGAGCAAGCCTGAGTTAGTTCACTATACTCTCAAGTGATTGCCCGGGAACTACGATCTGCTGAGGGCATGGTCTTTGGTCAGCTACCGTGATCTTTTTTCGTAAAAGATGAATGATTAT
>JALZUX010000562.1 GCA_023301405.1 Granulosicoccaceae bacterium
CTCGACCGCTGTAATGTTGATTTGCCAGCTTCTCGAAATCATGTCTTGGCACTAATTCGAGTATTTGACTGAGGATCGTATTACAATGAGGGTTGTCCTGATTCTTTTTTTTCTACAAGGTTATCTTAAGCAAATTCACTGTAACATCTGCGGGGTCAGGCCATATTACTCACCGCGTTAACGCGACAGCAGTGAAATCATTTGTACTTAGTGGACTTTGAGTAGTAGAGCTCTTATGGAGCATTGTTTAAGTGTATTCGTTTGTTTCTCAAAATATCGTTGTGGTTGGAAAGGGAAGGTTAGGTACTGCGCTCTACAGTGCGCTAGTGGGGGCGGGGCTTGCAAACGTCAGCGGACCTATGGGCCGAGGTGCAACTGGCGAGGGGGCGGATATAGTCATACTTTGCGTACCAGATAGATCAATAGCAGAAGCCGCTGCAGCGGTAATTGCTGGCCCGCTGGTGGTTCATACCAGTGGAGCGTCATCGCTTTCTTTTTTGGACATGCACGATAGGCGCGGTATCATCCATCCTTTGCTCTCTGTGCCTGACAGTTCGGCAATTTTTGATGACGCCTTCGCAGCGGTCAGAGCCGCTCAGCCATCTGATCAGTTGATTTTGCTTGATCTGGTATCAGCCTTACGGATGAAGCCTCTTGATGTGCAAGAACAAGATCGAACCATTTACCATACAGCTGCCAGCCTCGCATCCAACGCACTTGTAGCGCTTCAAGTTGCCGCATCGGAACTCGCTTCAATGGTGAATGTTCCACCGGCTGCATTAAATAAGCTTGCACAAGCCAGTCTCGATCAGGTTGGTGAGCAGGGCGTTGCTGCGTTAACTGGTCCGGCAGCACGTGGTGATTGGCAAACAGTCGCCGCGCAACGCCACGCTGTATTGCTCAGCGCGCCTCATTTGCTAGACTTGTACGATGCGTTAACGGCTGAATGTGCAAGGCTTGCCGGCCATTCATGGGTCCCACAGCATGGCGCAATGTGTGATAGTGCCTCGTCTATGGTTATCGCCCGTACCGCAGAGGAGCTTGCTGCGTCGGTAGAAAGTGCTCGCCAACAGGGGGCGCGGTTGGGATTTGTTGCAACTATGGGTGGACTCCACAAGGGCCATGCGACACTTATCAAGGCTGCTGCTAGCAGTTGCGACTGCGTGATCACCTCTATTTTTGTTAACCCAAAGCAATTTGACAACGCCGCCGATTTGGACGCCTACCCAAGCGACGAAGCTCAAGACATAGCGGTTGCGAAAGAGGCTGGCACAAATGTCATTTTTATTCCATGTGTTGATGATATCTACCCCAAGGACTTCGCGACATCTGTCGTACCAGGTCCTATCGCCGATGTACTTGAAGGAGAGTTTCGGCAGGGTCATTTCGAGGGAATGGCTACGGTTGTCGTGCGTTTGCTAGGCTTAGTGCGAGCAGACGTTGCTTTTTTTGGCCGTAAAGACGCCCAGCAACTCGCCATAGTCAAGCAACTGGTGAAAGATTTGGCGATTCCAACGACAGTTCAAGGAGTTGACACGGTGCGTGAGACTGATGGGCTGGCTATGAGTAGCCGTAATGTTCGTCTTTCAGTCGAAGATCGAAACCGGGCGCTAGCACTCAGCCGGGGCCTAACTGCTGCAAAAAATCTGGCTGCACAGGGTGAGCGATCTGCACAGCAATTAGAGCGGGTGGTGCTGTTGGAGCTTGCGGCTGACAGCTTGCGTGTAGACTATGTGGCGCTAGTAGACGCTGTAGACTTCCGCAATGTGGCAGTCCTTGATCGGCGCTGCATTCTCGTGATTGCCGCCTATGTTGATCAGGTTCGTCTGATCGACAATATCAGTCTCGACCCGCACTCATCTTCAATATAAAGTTAGCAATTGTAAAGTCATGTTTGTAGCATGTAGTTGGTTATTGTCACGACAAAGCAACCTATCACAGAGAATCCAATGAGTAGCAAAGCTCACAGTAAAGAATCTGGCGCATCAAAGGGTTCGCTAGTCACAATACCTAAGATTATCGAAAAACACCGACTCGGTGATAAAATAGTCATGGTCACCGCTTACGATTACCCAAGCGCTTTAGTGGTGGAAAATGCGGGCGTTGATATGGTTCTGGTTGGTGACTCTGGGGCGATGACCGTTCTAGGGCATGAGTCAACAACGATGGTCACAATCGATGAGATGTTGGTATTTTGCAAAGCCGTACGACGAGGACTCAACACCGCGTTTATGGTTGGCGATCTTCCCTATGGGTCGTATGAGGTAAGCGATGAAGAGGCGGTGCACACAGCATTTCGTTTCGTTAAAGAAGCGGGATGTGACGCGGTGAAATTAGAGGGTGGTGGACCGATGTCTATTTCTCGGGCGCGTGCAATTGTACAAGCGGGCATTCCCGTTGTTGGGCATGTTGGCTTAACACCGCAAACCGCAACTAGTCTAGGTGGGTTTCGCGTTCAGGCCAAAAATGCTGAAGCGGCCAGGGCACTAATAAGCGCAGCGCTGGCACTGCAAGAAGCCGGTTGCTTTTGCTTAGTACTTGAAGCTATTCCGTCTGTAGTCACAGAGGCCGTGGTTGAGCGCTTAAAGGTGCCCACTATTGGCATCGGTGCTGGCTCCTCTCCCTCTGGGCAGGTGCTGGTTTTTCACGATCTACTTGGAATACGTGTGGGACAAGGGGCTAAGTTTGTACGTCGATACGCCGATTTGCTAGAAGCAATGGAAAACGGTGTCGCCGAATTCGTTAAAGATGTTAGAAAAAAGGAATACCCGGCTGCCGAACATGAGTACAAAATGGATTCAAAAGAGGCTGATGCGCTTCGCGCTTTGCTACTTAGCGAAAAGTAAAAGGTGAATTTTTATTTAAGCCTATTCACTATCCCTATTCTACGCAGTCAATCTTTAGCGATGCCCTCTCTCCTGCTCCACGGGAGGGCTGGCGTCTAAGAGACGGCGAGGGTTATTTCATAAACCCGCAATGAACCATTCAGCTGAAGTGACAACTAACTCCAAAACTGAATAATTGAGTCTATAGATTCGCGCTGTTTTGCAATTTTAATATCCTTTGAATCATTGCAGCTAATTACTTTGGGAAACTGGCGACTACAGTGTCTTGACCATAGCGAAAACGTGTTGGCACCAGTATCTTGTATGACCAGCAGATCACCGGGTGCGGGTTCAGGCAGTTTCACACAACGCCTTATAAAATCACCACCAAAGCAAAGTGGCCCTGCAATATCACATTCAACAAGCGGCGCGTCTTTTACGTTTCCCTCTGCGTCGAGAAGAAACATTTCATGATGCCAGTCTCCGGGGTTGTAACATTCACGAAGGAACATATCTGCCCCCAGATGAGTAATGAGGTTTGTATTTTTGCCAGCAGGCTTTACGTACTCGATACGACTGATTCCCCAACCTGCGTTGGCGTGAACGTAGCGGCCAAATTCTGTGATAAGTGAATAAGTGCCGTCGAACAAGCGAGGTAATGCTTCGCGCAGCGCAGAAACGTAAGGTTCAATTTCAAAAGCCTGTTGGTCGTGGAAATAATTAACTGGAAATCCACCACCAATATTAAGCGTTTTTATTTTTGGCGATTTGCTGTGTGAATTAATTTCATCAGCTAGCTCAAGAATTAAAGAAATCCCGTTGATCGTTGGGCTGAAGTCTGAGAATTGTGACCCCAAATGCACATGCAGACAGTCAAGTTCTTTATATTCACCGCATGCTTTAATAATTTTATCGCGATTAGAAATCGGTTCACCAAACTTTGATTCGCTTGTGCCTACATTCATATAGCCGATAGAATCGCTTGATACCAACGGGTTTATGCGTAAACCAAGTCGCAGACTGCAGTCAGTTTT
>JALZUX010000563.1 GCA_023301405.1 Granulosicoccaceae bacterium
TTGTCAGTGCCGCTGTTAACGTGGTCTTTCCGTGGTCAACGTGACCTATCGTGCCAACGTTTACATGCGGTTTCGTTCGTTCAAATTTTTCCTTCGACATTACTGATGACCCTGCTTATTTGTTGGTCTATAAATTAAAGTTCTTGCTCAAATATCTACAACCTGCTCCAAACACCTGGAACCGGTAAAAACTGGAGCCCATAGTCGGAATTGAACCGACGACCTCTTCCTTACCAAGGAAGTGCTCTACCCCTGAGCTATATGGGCGATGCTACGAGGCCTTCTCACACAAATGAGTGCCGAACCCGTAAGTCCGCCACATATAAAACTGGAGCGGGTGATGGGAATCGAACCCACGTTATTAGCTTGGAAGGCTAGAGTTCTACCATTGAACTACACCCGCTTTTAAAAATCACAACACATAACTAGTAGCTGATTCCAACCCAGCTATTGCGCAGATGGTGGAGGGAGGAGGATTCGAACCTCCGAAGCTTACGCAGCAGATTTACAGTCTGCCCCCTTTGGCCGCTCGGGAATCCCTCCGCACAAGAGCGGAATTATGATTGTGTTATCGCTCAGTGTCAACAATGACTCCGAACGAACCGACAAGCTTACAATGAAATTAGCGAATGCACAACTGATAGCAACAAATAAAATTTGCCCAAGCTTAAAAAACACATTTCACCGACACAAACATATAGCAGACAATCAACGATAATCAACGTCGAAGGCAAGACGCTTAAAATAGAAAAGACAATTACATAAAAGGATTACGCGATTCAGGCTCTGAACTCGCCTTTGCCAGCTAGCACCATCTTAGTTCGGCACAGCAATGAGTTTTAGAGGCACTGACAACTACGCGCCAACCATCTAAAAAGCTCATCTACCTCAAGTACACTGACGACAACAGATCATCAGTGAGCAAGTATTTGGCTGAGAAACTCCTGAGTACGCTCAGACTGAGGATTATTAAAGAATTCCTGAGGTTCATTTTCTTCAATAATTTCGCCGCCATCCATAAATATCACACGATTCGCCACAGTTTTAGCAAACCCCATTTCATGGGTAACGCAGATCATCGTCATGCCATCTCGGGCAAGCTCAATCATTACGTCAAGAACCTCTTTAATCATCTCAGGATCAAGAGCGGAAGTAGGCTCATCAAACAGCATTATTTTTGGATTCATACAAAGACTGCGAGCAATGGCGACACGCTGCTGCTGACCACCCGACAACTGCCCGGGATACTTATCAGCTTGCTCAGGAATCTTCACTCGATCAAGGTAACCACGAGCCACCTCTTCCGCTTCGGCCTTCGGCATTTTACGCACCCATATCGGCGCTAGAGTGCAGTTTTCAAGAACCGTTAGGTGCGGAAACAAATTGAAGTGTTGGAATACCATACCCACCTCACGGCGAATACGCTCGATGTGCTTCAAATCACCAGTGAGCTCAGTACCGTCCACCCAAATTTCACCTTTTTGATGTTCTTCCAGTCTGTTGATACAACGAATTAACGTTGATTTCCCGGAACCAGAAGGGCCGCAGACAACAATCCGCTCACCAGCATTCACGGTGAGATTGATATCTTTCAACACATGAAACTGTCCGTACCACTTGTGCATGGCATCGATCCGGATCATTTCTTCATCGGTGACCGCAAGCGTTGCAGTGGAACCAGCTTGGTTATTGTCATCATTCATAAATTTTTCTCAAGCAGTTAAATCACCCGCACAGGACGACTAATCTGAGGTGTGCCCTGTGTGAAGTTTTTTCTCAAGGTAAATCGAATACCGCGACATGCTAAAACAACAAACAAAAAAGAACAGCGCAATAAACACATAAACCTCTGATGACAGCCCCTGCCACTTGGCATCAGATAACGATGCACGACCAATCCCTAACGGATCCAGCAACCCAATCACGATCACCAAGGTAGAATCTTTAAATAAGCCGATAAAGGTATTTACAATTCCTGGAATCGCCACCTTTAGGGCCTGCGGCAATACGATGAGCCGCATGGCAGGCCAATATCGCAAGCCCATTGCATCGGCAGCTTCAACCTGCCCTTTTGGTATTGCCTGCAACCCTCCACGCACCACCTCTGCAATATAAGCCGCAGAGAAGAGTGTCACCATGATTAAAACACGCAGCAACAAGTCAAACGTGGTGCCGGGAGGCAAAAAATAGTTAAGCATAGTCGATGCGACAAACAGAAGCGCAATCAACGGCACACCGCGGATAAACTCGATGAAGGCCGTGCAAAACCACCTAACGATATGCAATTCAGACTGACGCCCTAACGCCAGCAAAATCCCTATAGGCAAAGCACCGACAATTCCGGTCACCCCAATCACCATCGTGAGCAGAAACCCACCCCACAAGGATGTTTCTACAGGCTCAAGACCCAACCCACCGTTTAACAACCAATACGCCACGAACGGGAAAATAAAAGACCCCCACATCAGCATTTTTCGGTGCGGCAGCTTATCCCAAAGCACAGGAATCACGGCCAACATGAAGAAGACAAACGTTAAATCAACTCGCCAGCGGCTTTCTTCAGGGTAAAAGCCATAAGTGAACTGACTAATTCTTTTTTCAATAAAACCCCAGCATGCACCACTACCAAGCTCACGACAGTGATTACGGGAGTCAGCAATAAATACAGCGTCACCTACCAACCAATTGGCTACCGGAGGCATTGCTTTATACAACGCATATAACGTAAGCAGCGTTAGAACAACATTGAACGGCGAAGAGAACAGGCTCTTGTGCACCCAATGCAGTAATCCGCTCTGCCCAATCGGTGGCTTTTCGTCTGGATGCTCACCAGGCGCATACGC
>JALZUX010000564.1 GCA_023301405.1 Granulosicoccaceae bacterium
GGTGGTTTTCTGCACGCTTTGCCGCCTTTAGCAGTTATGGAAGCTGTACTTTTTCAGTTACTCGGCGTCACGTTTTTAATGTTAACACTGGCTTTAATCACTGGGTTTGTATTCCTTGACGACGTTTTTGCCCAACGCCTAGTCCATAAAACCGCTTTATCTGTCGTTGCATGGCTACTATTGGCTGTACTGCTTATAGGACAATGGCAATGGGGGTGGCGCGGTCAAAAAGCCGCTGGCATGACAATTGGCGCATTTCTATCGCTGCTTCTCGGTTATTTTGGCAGTAAACTTGTTATTGAGCTCGTACTTGTTTAGAACTTGCCTAGCACCCAACCTTGATTGATCAATATATTCAATCAATTACTAACAAACCATACTTGACACCCGCTTCAGCAAGCTATAATTATACTCACTGCTAAAAGCTAGGACCTACACTACAACTTGAACGACGTTCCCCTCGGCGTACTCCTTTTAACGCTTACAATCCTAATTGGCTTGTCAGGTTTTTTCTCGGGTTCTGAAACTGCCCTAATGACGCTGAACCGCTATCGTCTCCGCAATCTGGCCAAAAACGGTCATAACGGTGCGATTAAGGCGTCGGCCCTACTCAAAACGCCTGATCGCCTGATTGGGCTAATACTGTTGGGCAACAACTTCGTCAATATTCTAGCGTCGGCGCTGGCCACTATTATGGCCATTAATCTATGGGGCGATACCGGCATTGCGATAGTTACCGGTGTGTTAACACTGGTGATTTTAATCTTTGCCGAAGTATTACCAAAGACCCTCGCGACGCTTAAATCAGAGCGATTGGCTTTTTTCGCCGCACACATCTACACACCCCTACTCAAATTTGCCTGGCCGCTGGTGTTTTTGATTAATTCTTTCGTCAATTGGCTGTTGGCGCTGGTCGGGGTCGATACCAAACAACACGGCAATGGTGACAAACTCAATAGCGAGGAACTTCGCACCGTTGTCGATGAGGCTGGCGACATGATTCCACAGCGCCATCAAAGAATGCTGCTGAATATTCTTGACCTTGAAAAAGTCACTGTCGACGAAATCATGGTGCCACGCAACGAAATAGAAGGGATTGATCTCAACGACCCATGGCTCGATATTGTTGAAAAACTTGGCAACAGCAGCCACAGCAGAATGCCGGTATACCGTGAGGATATCGATAACGTCGAGGGCTTCATTTATTTGCGAAGAATGCTGAAGCTGCTGAAAGGCGAAGAACTCACGCAGGCCTACCTAGAAAGTAATATTCGCGAGTCTTACTTCGTTCCTGAAGGCACCTCGGTAACCTTGCAACTGCTAAATTTTCAAAAGCAAAAGAAACGCATAGGCTTGGTGGTCGATGAATACGGTGACATTCAAGGCCTTGTGACCATTGAAGATATCCTTGAAGAGATCGTCGGTGAGTTCACCAGTGACCCCACGAAGGATGAAAAACTAAGCGAAATCGTACTAATGCAAGACGGCACCTACACCGTTCATGGCAGCATATCAGTGCGCGAACTCAACCGGGAGCTAAGCTGGAACCTGCCAACAGAAGGCCCCAAAACTCTCAATGGATTAGTTTTAGAACACCTTCAAAACATTCCCGAAAAGGGCGCTTCATTTATTATCAATGGGCGTCCTATCGAGATAACAAAGGTGCACAGCAACGTGGTTCAGGTGGCCAGACTAGACAAACCTATTCGCAATTATACACCGCGCGAAAACAGCCTCGTTGAACTCACCGAATCTAAAATGCGCGCTTCTATTCAATCCTGAAACACACTCAACTAGCCAGTCACCTACAACCGGTTGTAGATTTCAGCACACTGACTTTTTGATCGATAAACATCGAACCGCCTCGCGCTGTACAATACCCTTTTGACGCAACTTGCTTCTAAATGGCCAAAACCAAAATAACCTACCACTGCCGGTCCTGCGGCGGTATTTCGCACAAATGGAGTGGCCAATGCGCCGATTGCGGCGAATGGAACACTCTGGAAGAAGGCGTCGCGCCCAGTAGCGGTGGAAAAAATACTGATCGCTTCCAAGGCTATGCCGGTCAATCAACCGTCACCTCCATTGAAGACGTGAGCCTTGATGTAGAGCCTAGGCGGAGTACTGGCTTATCAGAGCTCGACAGGGCACTTGGCGGCGGAATTGTCCCTGGGTCTGTCACTCTGATCGGAGGCGACCCCGGCATTGGAAAATCAACCTTGTTATTGCAATGCATGGCTGCAATTTCGGCTGAGTACCCTTCCCTCTATGTCACCGGTGAAGAATCCCTTCAACAAGTTACGCTTCGGGCACGCAGACTCGGGCTACCCGCAAAAAATTTGCGATTGCTGACAGAAACCTGTGTAGAAACTATCACCGCACATGCCAAAGCAGATGCACCGCAAATCATGGTGATTGACTCAATCCAAACTGTGTACACAGATGCGATGCAATCAGCCCCCGGGTCAGTGGCACAGGTCAGGGAGTCTGCAGCACATCTAGTACGCTTCGCCAAGCAAAGTAATATTGCCATGTTTGTAGTAGGGCACGTCACCAAAGAGGGCGCGCTGGCAGGCCCCCGCGTGCTGGAACACATGGTCGATACCGTACTGTACTTTGAGGGAGACACCAACAGCCGATACCGAGTGATCAGAGCCATCAAAAACCGCTTCGGCGCAGTAAACGAATTGGGCGTCTTTGTGATGGAAGAAACCGGCCTCAAGGGCGTAAAAAACCCATCTGCACTATTTCTTTCACGGCACGATGAGCCAGTCGCCGGCAGTGTAATTATGGTGACTCGAGAGGGATCACGCCCGTTACTTGTCGAAGCTCAGGCCCTTGTCACAGGCAGTCATAGCAGCTACCCGCGCCGGGTCACACTAGGCCTTGAACAAAATCGTCTCAATATGCTGCTCGCCGTTTTACAACGCCACGCCGGTGTCACACTACACGATCAAGATGTATTTATTAATATCGTTGGCGGGGTAAGAATTTCAGAGACGGCTGCCGACTTGCCTGCTCTGCTAGCCGCAGTATCCTCCTATAAGGATGTTACCCTCGATAGCAAATTAGCGGTTTTCGGTGAAGTGGGCCTATCCGGTGAAGTCAGACCTGTCAGTAACGGCCAGGAAAGACTGCAAGAAGCAGCCAAACACGGAATAACCCGCGCCATTGTGCCGCACGCAAACAAACCACGAGCAAAGATCGACGGCCTTGAAATTATTGCCGTAAAACGATTGGTCGATGCCCTAGAGACGCTTTAACGCATAAGTTAGATAACCCGCACAAGGCACTACTATCGCTCCGTATAGATAAAACATTTGACGGCATATTCGATAGACGTTCTAATTGCGATCAACCCACGGAGCCATCAAATTGAGTAAAAAACCGGCAGCAATACCCAAAAGCACTAAGTTTGAAGATGCCCTTGGCGAGCTGGAAAACCTGATCGAAACACTTGAAGGTGGCGATCAATCTCTTGAAGAGTCATTAGTGCAGTTTGAACGCGGCATGATGCTGAGCAAGTTTTGTCAGTTATCCTTGTCTGATGCCGAAAAGAAAGTGAAAATTCTAATGGAAGACAAAGGCAGCGAAAAAGGTCAACTTGCGGATTTCGAGCCGTGACCTCTGTTTCGCCGACTCATGCTGAAAACAGCACCGAACTGCTGTTAAAAAAATACCAGATGATGGCAGATCAGGCATTACAGCAGCACCTGCCAACACTAGACCAAACCGGCACCACCCTTGAATCGGCCATGCGCTACGCGGCACTCAATGGAGGCAAACGCATCAGGCCCTGCCTGGTATACGCCACCGGCGCTGCCTTAAAAGCGCCCAGAAGCAGACTGGATGGTCCCGCGTGTGCAATCGAATTTATGCATGCCTATTCTCTTGTTCACGACGACCTACCGTCTATGGACGATGATGATCTGCGCCGGGGTAACCCCACTTGCCATATAAAATATGGCGAAGCCATGGCGATACTGGCTGGCGATGCCCTTCAAGCACTCGCGTTCACTACGCTGGCAATTTCCCTGCGTAATAAGGTGCCGGCAGACACCATTATTGCCATGATTGATGAACTCGGCACGGCCAGCGGCGTGCAAGGCATGGCCGCAGGTCAAGCCATCGACCTGCAAGCTGTTGGCAATATCTTGTCACTGCAGGATCTAGAAAGAATGCACACCTGCAAAACCGGCGCGTTAATCAGCGCCAGCGTTGTACTTGGCGCGATGTGCGCTGATCACGTTGAAGACGAGATAATTACTCAATTGAAAATATTCGGCGAGGCCGTTGGCCTATCATTTCAAATTGCCGATGATATTCTTGATGTTGTGGGTGACACCAGCACGCTAGGTAAACCACAGGGCGCTGATATCGCGATGAACAAACCTACATTCCCATCAATATTAGGCTTGGAAGGCGCCAGACAACACGCAAATAATCAACGCGACAGAGCTTTAGATGCACTAGGCGGCTTAGGCTCAGGGTTTGACGAGCTACGTGCTTTGGCACTATACGTGGTCGACCGAACTAACTAACATAGAGACAATGGGGCGGTCAGGGTAGACAGTGACTTGTCACCACCTCCCAACATACTGATAATAACAGCACTATTAGATTGTGATTCACAAGCAACACCCTGCTAAACAGGTACTGCATGCCTGCCCCCTAACTATGTGATACGAATGCTGGACTCAGCCAACTTTCCGCTGTTACGAACAATCCAACAGCCAGAAGACCTAAGAGAGTTTTCCGCAAAGCAACTAGAATTGCTTGCAGTGGAACTACGATCCTATCTTGTGCATTCAGTGGCGCAAACCGGCGGGCATCTAGGCGCAAGCCTAGGCACAGTTGAACTTACGATTGCTCTGCACCACGTGTTTAATACACCCCACGATCGAATTGTGTGGGACGTCGGCCATCAGACTTACCCACATAAAATTCTCACGGGTCGTCGTGAACTTATGCATACCATGCGAAAAAAAGGCGGCTTAGCCGGGTTCCCCAAACGTACCGAAAGTGAATACGATACCTTTGGCGTTGGTCATTCCAGCACATCAATCAGCGCTGCGCTCGGCATGGCACTGGCAGCAAAGTTGAAACAAGAATCGCGCAAAGTGATCGCCGTGATCGGTGATGGCGCCTTAACTGCCGGCATGGCATTCGAAGCATTAAATGATGCAGGTGACGAAAAAGCAGATTTACTTGTTATACTCAACGATAATGACATGTCAATTTCACCAAATGTTGGCGCACTCAACAAATACCTAACCCGAATATTGTCCAGCCGTACGTATACCGAAGCCAGAGAAAGCGGCAAGCGAATACTACGACACCTACCGCCTGTAATGGGGTTAGCAAAGCGTACCGAAGAGTACATGAAAAGAATAGTTGCCCCAGCAACAATATTCAAAGAACTAGGCTTTCAATACTTTGGGCCGGTAGATGGCCACGACCTTCCTAACCTGGTAAAAGCACTGTCTAATTTAAATGCTATCAAAGGCCCGCTGTTGCTACACGCTATTACCAAGAAAGGTAAAGGCTACAAGTTTGCCGAAGAGGACGCACTCGCTCTACATTCCGTTACTCCGTTTGACCCGGAAACCGGCAAGAAGCTATCAACAGCCAAATGCAGCAGCCCAACTTACACCCAGGTTTTCGGCACATGGCTATGCGACATGGCTGCTAAAGACTCGCGAATTATCGGCATTACTCCGGCAATGCGTGAAGGCTCGGGCTTGGTCGACTTTGAACAAAAATTTCCAGAGCGTTATTTTGATGTAGGCATCGCCGAACAACACTCGGTCACTCTGGCCGCAGGAATGGCCTGCGAGGGCATGAAACCCGTAGTAGCCATTTACTCAACATTTATGCAACGCGCTTACGATCAAATAGTTCATGATGTTGCCATTCAAAATTTACCCGTACTATTCGCAATAGACCGCGCAGGCTTGGTTGGACCAGACGGCCCCACTCACGCTGGAAGCTACGATTATTCCTTTATGCGCTGCCTGCCAAATATGGTGGTGATGGCGCCGGCTGACGAAAATGAGTGTCGGCAAATGCTCTACACAGGCTTCAAGCATGACGGACCTGCGGCCGTTCGATATCCGCGCGGCACCGGACCTGGGGCTGAAGTTCAGCAACAGATGAAAGAAATACCAATTGGCACAGCTGAACTCAAAGAGCAAGGTTCTAGAGTTGCTCTACTAGCGTTTGGCAGCATGGTATCTGCCGCAGTGACTGTTGGACGCGAGATAAACGCTACCGTTGTTAATATGCGTTTTATTCTCCCCCTTGATGAAGAACTCATAAAACAAATCGCCACAACCCACGACACCTTGATAACGATAGAAGAAAACACCATATCCGGTGGTGCAGGAAGCGCTATTAACGAATGCCTTCACCGCCTTGATCAGCAATCCCGGGTACTCAACATTGGACTACCACAGGAATACTCTGATCACGGAGAGCGTGATGAATTACTGGCTGATTGCCAACTGGATGAAGCCGGCGTCCGCCATCAAATAGAAATATTTCTTAACACAGCATCTGTACCACACGCCGCAGAAGTAATATCAGTCACTCAGTGAAACACTGACACAGCACAGCACTAAACAAATAATATGACCAATTCTACCGACGCCAAAAAACCTGAAAACGGCATGCCCGATGTTCAGAACTACGAAGACTTGAGGCATGTTGCAATTACACGCGTCGGCATAAAAAGCATTCGCTCGCCGGTTATCATTAGTGATAACGGCCAAACCCAAAACACTATCGCTACTTTTGCCTTCTCTGTTTACCTACCAGAAGATCGCAAAGGCACGCATATGTCGCGCTTTACTCAACTGCTAAACGATTACCGCCCCCGAGTTTTATCAGCGGCTAATTTTTCTGAAATGTATTCCGACATGCTGACTCGCCTTGAAAGCGATACCGGCACAATCAGTATGGAATTTCCATACTTCATCGAAAAACTGGCACCAGTGACAAAGTTACCGGGCATGATGGATTACTCCCTTACTCTGTGCGCTAGCGGTAACGACAGTGGCGAAATTGAAACCAGAATAAAACTTGATATCCCGGTTACCACCTTGTGCCCTTGCTCAAAAGAAATTTCAAAGTACGGTGCCCACAGTCAACGGTCGGTTATTTCGATTAACGCATTGTTGGCCGATAGAGATACTTTTAATTGCCAAGATCTGATTGTCAGCGCCGAACAACAAGCATCTGCTCAGCTCTACAGTCAGTTAAAACGTGCTGATGAAAAATTCGTGACCGAGCACGCCTATGAAAATCCGCGGTTCGTCGAAGACCTGATCCGCGAAGTTGCCACTGAGTTAAATAACAATAGTGGCATCAGCGCTTATGAACTAGAAGTTGAAAACTTCGAATCAATTCACAACCACTCGGCATTCGCTCAAATTGTGAAGCAGTAGCAAAATCATTGACTTTTACTAACCCACCTTATCATTCGTCATGTTTCGTTACAGGTACCAGACGCTTTACTAGAAACTAATTTGAGCACGCCAAGATGAAAATATGGGTTGATGCTGACGCCTGTCCAGTTGTCATTAAAGAGATACTCTTTAAAGCCTCACAGCGAACTCGTATCCCTATGACGCTGGTAGCTAACCACTCTATGCGCGCACCTAAACTGAGCTGGATCACTTTCCTGCAAGTCGAAAGTGGCTTTGACGTCGCGGATAACGAAATCGTTAATCGCCTGCAGGCAGGTGACCTGGTTATTACCAGCGACATACCACTAGCTGCAGAAGTGGTCGCCAACAAGGCCCATGCTTTAAATCCCCGTGGGACTCTTTACACCACTGAGAATATAAAACAACACTTAAACATGCGGGATTTTATGGATACCTTGCGTGGAAGCGGTATAGACACCGGTGGACTATCCAGCATGAGCGATAAAGAAAGACGAGAATTCGCCAATCAACTCGACCGATTCCTACAGCGTAATGGCAAACCAAAGCCACCGCTATAATCACGAACACTACGGCACTTGAATCATGAATACGTCAGAAAACCCTGATAAAAAACCCACCTTTGATGCTCACGATAAAGAAAAACAGCTGAAGGCAGAGTCTGAGTCCTGGAATACAAACTATGTTGCCGATGCGCAAGCAGAAGACATCCCAGTCATCGATTTATCAGACTATTTTAAAACCGGTGATAACAATTCACTGCAGCACGTTGCCAAACAATTAAAGCAAGCTTGTGAAGAAGTGGGATTCTTCTCAATCATTGGCCATCAAATCCCAAAATCCCAAATTGATAGAACCTTCCAGAAAGTGAGAGAGTTTCACTCTTTACCACTAGCACAAAAAATCGCCATTAAAATGGACCGGCCTGAATGGCCTGTGACAGGCATTGGCTATTTACCAGTAAAAAACCGAAAACTCCCGGCACGGGATACCGGCAATGTAAATGAGGCATTCATTGTGAAAGCCAGTGATTCGGTAACAATGGATGACAACCAATGGCCCCAGCCTGAGGCGGTGCCAGACTTCAGAGAAGTGGTACAGCAATACGCGCAAAGCATGGAAAACTTAGGCAAAAAAATGCTGCCAATTTATGCTGCCGCTTTAGACATGCCCACAACGTTTTTTAACGATGCTTTTATTTCACCGCTGTACCGACTACGAATGACTCACTATCCGTCAACACCCCCTTCAGATGAGTTTGGGATAGCACCTCATGTCGACACCTCCTTTTGTACTATTCTAGCTCAAGATAAGCCAGGCTTAACTATCTACAGCGAAAGGAAAAAATGCTGGATTAAGGCCCCTGCGCTCGAGGGTGCTTTTGTAGTAAATACTGGCGAGCTGTTAAAGCAATGGACAAACGATAAATTTATCAGCGTAAAGCATTTTGCCAACAACAATACCGAAAATACATCGCGTTATTCCATTCCATTTTTTTTAAATGCCAATGCCGACTACAAAATGACCTGCGTGCCGAGCTGTTGCAGCTCCGACAATCCACCAAAGTATCCACCCATTTCCTATGCTGAAAGCCAAGGTGTGATCCAAGGCGAGTAAAACACAACTTGTGTGATGAACCACACAGTATTTCGAAATTTGGTTGTCCCCAACAAACCCAACATGGCAGTAAAGGCTTAAAGAGTATTGGTACGGGTGTCGATATACCCGACAGCCGGTTAGCCGTGAAAACACCAGTCAGACCACGCAGGGCTTTATTAACTAGGGGTATAGGATCCTGAATAGTGTAATTCCACACAGAATTACACCCAAGCAGGCAACTATTACCGAACATCCCCGTCGAACCCAGAAACAAACAAGGCAATGAACAGTGGACTTACCTTATAGATTATTAATGCTGCTCTTTGTCATTATAAGCAGTGGCTGCGACTCTGAAAATACTCCGTTAACAACGACAGCCGCCAACCCTGCGATAGACAACCCCAACCAGGCAGAACCACAACCTGTGACCGGGCTCGCTGCAACCCACCGCAGTGGTCAGACATTTCTTGTGTGGCCAGAAACAAATTCCTCTGCTAATTACCATGTATACCGACACAACGCGCCAATCACGGAAAACAATTTATCCTCTGCAACCCAACTCACCAGCCGCTGGGGAGCACTGCAGAGCAATACCTCTGTAAATGTACATCGCATGGAAAATGTTCCAGCTAATTTTATTATCACCGACCTGGGGGCTCCGCTAACGGATTCCACCGGTCTGTTTGTGTACACCATACAAGCCGGCGAACAGGGGCAATCTTACTACGCCGTTACAACGGTGTCAGAGGACAACGAGAATAACCAGTTTATCGCTAGCGGTAATACCCTTTCATCTTCCGTAACGGAAAGCACTGGTACACCAAAACCAATTCTGACCGCATCTAAAAATAATGGAAAGGGTCGACTGTATACACAGTTCATGGATTATGCGAATTGGAACCCGACTTTTAATGGCTACGCTTACAACTACACGGTAGCCTTACCGCAAAGCTACAACCCGTCACAATCCTACCCGCTACAACTTTCACTCCACGCTTACAATGACAGCTTGAAATACCCTGATAGCGCCGAGTTTGAGTGGGAATTTATTCAACTATTCACCACAGACCCTGGTGAACCACAAGGCACAGAACATACTTGGTGGTATGGGTTTGCTGCTGACCACAACTACAACACCCAAGGCTCTACCCCCAGCGCCGGACTCGTTGAAAATTTCACTGAACAAAGACTACTCTCAGCGATACGGGAAGTGATTGCCGATCCAACTATGAACGTAAATACTGATTTGGTTCACGCTGTTGGCAATTCGATGGGAGCCTCCGGCGCACTTTCACTAGGACTGCGCTACCCGAATCTCCTCTCTGGTATTTACGCTAGTGAACCGATGACAAACTATGGGGCAAGCCCCACGTTCCAGTCTAACTTCGAGCATATTTGGGGCACCCAACAATCAAACCTGCCAATTCTCAACGGCGGCGAAGACAATGGCTTTATTCAAAACTATGGCGTAGGTGGCAGTGCCTCTATGGGCGTATGGGATTGGATGAATCATCTGCAACTGGTAAGACAGCGCAAAGACGAAACTTTCGCCTACCTGATGATTGACCACGGCAAAGACGACACCACCATTGATTGGCAAACGCAGGGGCAACCTCTCACACGAGCACTCACCGAAGCGAAAGCGGGATTTTCTGCCAACGCATTAGGAGGTGTCGCACATATCTGGCTCGCCTTTGATGCTGTAGTTAACGCTATGTTCGGGCTAGGTTATGACGAAGAGGCACCATGGCGATACCCGCTCACCCTTAGCTTTCCGGCTATTCAAAATGCCAGTGGCTCATCCACACTGGACCCAGGCCCTGGTGGTGATGACAGCTATAATCTGAATATCGAATGGTCAACTCCACAAAACCAGTTTCACCAACCAATCATTGACACACAATCAACTTATGAGATAACCATTCGATCAACTTCTAATACCAATCAGTTTGCCGACATCACTCCACGGAGAACGCGCTCTTTTCGACCAGCAACAGGCACTCAATGCAACTGGCGGGCACTAGGTGCTAACGATAATCAGCTACAGAGATCCGGAACTAGTACCGCAGAAATTGGTGGTTTATTAACTGCGACTGGCGTGCCAATAAACTCCGGCTCAGGCACACGACTTATCATCAGCTGCTGAGACCATAAAAGAAAAACATCATAAAACCTTATAAGCAACAATGATCGGGGGGTTGGAATTCAGCCCCAAAGTATTGTTTGCTTTAAGCAAACTGATGTACAACAACCCACTTTGCTCATCATAAGAAGCCCCACCGATCCGGTTTACAATCGGATCCGTTTGAAATGGCACATCAAAAATCCCTGACTCGTATGGCCCTACGCTACTGGCTGAACGCCGCCCCTGCTTTACCGCGAGTAAATCCCGCATATCCCACAGCCAATAGTAATTGTAGTTATCTTCAGGATCGACAGAACAGTATCCACCACACTCACTACCGTCTTGTCTCTGCAACTTATAGCCTACCCCACTGTTGTGGCCACCAGACGATCCAAAGGTCGCATAAGTTGAAGTCCCCGGAACTATAAATCCGAAGCGTGCCTGACTAAGGTGAGTCCATAAATTATTCTGGAGGGATTCATTAAAAAGATCATCCTGCAACGGACGTTCAAGCGCAAAACCCAAAAGTTCATTGGTTTTCAACGAACGTTTGCTTGAAATCGGCAGAGCGTTATCGAGATTAATACAAAATGCGGAAGGACCAACACTGTGCCGCCCAATGATTGGACCTCCACTGGAATGCCCGGAAATATGAGTACACCCGAGTCCAGCCTGCCACTCCGTCGGCACCTGACTCAACCAACCAGCCGCCCTTGCCTGCCCCCGCATCGAGTAAAACCCAGCGATCGAAGAATTATCAATTTTAGCTGCATCCTGAATGACAAAAGTGGTCAGTTTATTATCTGCAGGACCGTCGTAATACTCAAGAGCATTACCGATCAACCTTCCCTTGTAGTATTCGAGCCCGACTATTTGATCAAGACCCTCAGCATTACCGCCTTGCACTTTTTCCAGGACCTTGGCAAATGACTGCTTTGGCGGTTTTGCGTAAGCGAGCTGTTCTATCGATTCGGATTGGCGAAGCGATGGGATTTCAAATTCGGCGATCGCGTCATCGTGCTGGTGCCCGACAAAAAACAAAGACGACCCAACCACCTCCATTGTTCCCTCAGCCCAGTTTGCGCTTGACTCCGCATAACCAGCATCAGGAAGAGCAAAGGCTCCCTCGAAACTTAAATCACTTACAGAAATTAGCCTAATAGGTGCTTTAAAACCTGGGTCTATGCTTACCCCTGCGGCGGGAGTTCCAACGCAAGATTGAATAAGCATCATAACAATTAACCAAGCAAAGCCTTGAATGCATCGGACACCGTTACGTACCGGGGAGCTGAACTTATATTCAATCAAAACCATGCCTCATTAAAATGACAGTATCACTTGACTAATAATTTACATAGTAAATGCCAATGCGATTAGCATCTCATAGTCAGCTTCAATCAACAATTCACCTAAGCCGATTGTGACTTTTTAAGAACTTTTGCCACTAAGCGCTTCACTGCCGATGAAATGATGACTCTCTCGCTGCTATCAAGCAGAAAAAAGTAAGCGCTGACAAAATAGATACTTGCTGCGCCCAAAGCTTGCAGCAACAGTATTACGTAAGAATCAGGTGTGGTCACACCCGACAGATATTTCAACATAAAATATAACAAGAGGCTTGATGGCACAATTCTCAGGTAAGTCTCTTTGAAGTAGCCCAACAGATTCGATTTAATAATTCTGCTGGTGAGTATAGGAGTCACGATACCAAAAAAGGTTATCTGCGTGATCGCAGTGCCTATTGCCACACCGACCAGCCCATAACGTTGTACCAACATTATACTCAGAAAAAGATTAAGTAAAGAAAAACCAAAATTGTAAATTGAGTATTTATGATGGTTCGCTGTGCCCAACAAAATTGAGTAACTGAGTAATTGTGGCCCTTTAATAAGCTGCGTAAAAAACAACAAACTAAGAATTACTGAGCACTCAACCGCGTACCTTGGCCCCATCCAAATACCGATAAAATGATCACCAACAGCCAGTATCCCTATACATAAAAGGTTAGACACTAGCAGCATAAATTTAGTACCAGTGACATAGGTACGGTATATCGCCTCGTTACCCTGAGTCGCATCTTGATCACTAAACACAGGAACAAAAGTTTGCGCAATCGCTAATATCAACTTGTTAGTGTATTCGGAAAGGCTCCAGGGAATTGTATAAATAGTAATGGCCGCAGCGGACAGAAAATACCCGATAACAAAAGCATCGCTGTAGTAAACCAACTGCATGGCAAACATAGAAATGAACGTATATTTGCTGTAGTCATAAATAGTTCTTATGGTTTTTTTATCTGCTAACTGTGGTTGCAATTTAACTTCCGGCTCTATTTTTCGCATTGTGGCAAACAACAACACAGCAGCCAAAATATTACCGAACAATGATACAAACCCCATCGCGAGCAACCCTAACCCGTTACTTAAGGCTAGATAAAATGCCAACGCTTTGAAAAGCCCGACTGATAAATTTACGGCATTTGTTACTTCAAAGCGTTGAAACCCGAAGTACGCTCCCATCAACACACCAGTACAGACAAATATCGCAATATCAATTGATGCTACAATTATCAGCGCATGAACGGTTCGGCCTATTTCACCGTCGAAATCGAAAAACCCAACCATACCATTGGCCACTAGCGGGCTGACCAAAATCAGTAAAGCCGCCACTGTCATCAGCACCACAAGGCTTGAACCAATCACCACATTAATGGCGCGATAGTCGCGTAGCGCTTTATACTTCGCTACATATTTTGCAACCGCCGAACTTATACCAAGATCAAGCAGCGACATATATCCAGTGAGCGCAGATACAACTGACCAAACCCCATACTTCGTATCACCCAAGGTGTGAATCAGATAAGGCGACAACATAAAGGCAATTACTATCGCACCGCCAATCCCAACGTAATTGGAGAATATATTCTTTGATATTGTTTTTAGTATCGACACATTCTATTCACATGTAATTAACAAAGGACCAAAACAACTAACGTTGTTTGATCACTGAAGCCGGGTTACCAGCTACTATTACTCGATCCCCAACGGGATTTACGACAACAGCACCCGCCGCAACGACACTTTTAGAGCCGACATCAGCCATGATGATGGCACCGTTACCTATCCAGCAATCATCACCAATTTCCACTTTAGTTAAGCGCCCGCCCTGATCTTTGATTGACGTTTCTACTGATGCGATAGCGTGTTGTTCTTTTCCGCTTAACACGTGAACACCACTACCTAGCAAGCAGTCCTTACCTATTTTACAACTGCCGATATTACACTGCGGCCCAATATAGACACCGCTTCGGATTTCAGTATCAATTTGTGAAAACACAGCTCCAAATGAAAACACTATCTCGTGCTCACAGTCAGTCATTGTTAATCTGTAAAAACTGTTGCGAAGATAACTTCCAGTTTTGCCGGGAAAAAGACTCAAAAACTGTGAGTAAGTTGCGAACAAACTATTCTTATCTATAACCATGCCTAAAAGGCGGTAGCAGAGGTATAGTGGAAACACCAAAATAGTACAGAAAGTAGAAAAAATTGATTTGGCTGATAAGGATTGCATTTAATTATCCAGCGCAGTTGGTATCAAGAGTTCTGGTAATCTCTGATTTTTCGCGCTCCAGGTAAAGTTGTCGCTGACAAGCTGCAAAGCTGCATTACACATTTGTTCATATTTTTTTTTGTCGCTAATGAGCTCGTCAATTTTCGCTACATACTCATCCGCCGTTTCAGCAATTAGAAGGTGCTGTCCATCGATGCAATCTATTCCCTCTGCTCCCACTGCCGTAGAGACCACCGGCACACCGCAAGCGAAGGACTGCAAGATTTTGTTTTGTACGCCTCGTGCTATCTGAAACGGCGCAACAAAAATATTGGCCTCGTGATAGCACGCCAACATATCGTCTACAAACCCGGTTACCGTAATACTTGGATCGCTGCCAAGCGCCTCAATGGCAGGACTAGGGTTCATTCCGGCAATAATCAGCTTCACGTCGGGATGTGCAGATTTTAGTTTTTTCCAAACGTTCTCTGCAAACCAGATCATCGCATTTTCGTTGGGAAAGTAATCCATGACGCCAGAAAAAAGTAGAGTTAATGGCTGCTCAAATGTCAGTTCAGGACGTGGGCGAAAGGCAGACAGATCAACGCCATTACCAATCACCTGTAAATTGCTGACTTCTTTACCAAGTAATTGCTGGAAAAGATCCACTTCATTGGCGGAAATGAAAATGCATTGATCAAACTCCTGCTGTATTTTCTTCTCATACTTCAAAAGTGTCTTTGATTCATACCAATACACACCAGACATCGGAAATCTATTAACACCGATATATTGCCGCCACTTGTCTGAGTCCAGATCCATGAAGTCGATAATTTTTCGCGGCGCAGGCTTTCCCTGAAACTCAGCATTAAATACATATTCTGCCATTGCTGAACTGGTGCAATAGATTGCATCGACGGTTGCACTGGCCAGATGTCCGTCTAGATCACGCTGCAATGCACGATTGTAAAAATTTGAAACGCTCAATGCACGAAACTTAAACAAGCCAACCGCCATTCGCGGTTTACTGAAACCGACCTCGCATGTAATGACCTTTATGCCAGTCTGTTGCTGGTATTCAATCGCAAATTTTTCATCATTTTCATCGTGCACCAGACAAAAAACCGTAACGTTAAAGCCGCGGGCTCTAAGATATTCCAGTTGATTGTAAGTCCGTATTTTTTCACCTTTATGAGGTGGAAATGGAACCCTATGGCTTAAAACCACAATATTCAAAAAGCTATACCTAGGAGTTGCTGCGGATGGAAAGGTAAATTTACAATGCCTCAAAATCAAGGGCAAAGGTTCTATAAACCCTTCACCACTGATGTAAACTCACCCACTTTGAACAATATTGTATTATCGCAGGCCTAGCTGGTGCAGACCAGTTTTCAAACCGTTGCGCGCCAAAATAATTGCAAGTAAATACTTCAAGACTGTGTAGCACACATGAGGCCAAGCATGAGCATTGTTGCTTGGCTCCACTGAACTTGGCGGGATTTCTGCGTTACCACCTCTTACTACGATTACTTAATGCGAATTAACCGTGCCTACTCCACTATCCAGACCTAGTCTCCATATTTTAGGCTATCCAGCCTCTTGCACTCGAGTATTTTGACACATGCAAAAACCAAAAGACTCTGACCTGAAATCAGCCATCATAAAAGGGCTGAAAAAGGCCCCGGACACACTGCTAGCTGAACTCGGCAACAATCTTCAAGACGATGGCAAAAACAAACAATGGTTAAAGGCTCAGCTAGACGACATCACAGGATTGCTTGAGGCTGAAGCTTCAAAGCAAGCAGAGCGGAAAATTCTCTCTCGGAAAATCGGCCCTGCAAAGAAAAACAATGAAGACTGCAGCGCACTAATTACCGGAGCATCACAACTCAGCAGCCAGATCGATGAACTCAACGAGAGAATTAAAGATCGAGTGCTTGAAATCCAGTCAGCGATGGAAAACGCCAGTGAATCGGCAAACTCGCGCGCACCGACTTTACCGCAACACCTCACTCCTCGCACGCTGTCTAACGACTCGCAGAATTTGCAGTCACTACCTACTGGTTACACGGTAAGTCATGAAACGCCAACAGATCTGTCGGAGTGGCAAGCTTTTGTAGAAAACACCGCCCATGCGACCGTCTACCACGATGGACGCTGGAAAGAAATTGTTAAAAATAATTTCCGCCATGATATCCATCAAATTACCTATCGTGACGCTAACGGACAACTGGCTGGCATTCTACCTCTATGCCATCTCAAGAGTCAGATCTTTGGCTCTTTCAGTATATCAATGCCTTATTTTAACTACGGAGGCCCACTTGCTGAAAACCCGCTAATCGAAGAAGCCCTGATGTCTCACGCCGCCAAATTGTCTGATGACCTAGGCTGCACTCATATGGAAATCAGGGAAACCGAAGGCCGCAGTGAGTGGAAATCCGTGCAACGAAAAGTCAGCATGATATTACCTCTGCCATCAAACGATGAAGCACTCGACACTAAACTGGGCTCAAAAGTACGAGCTCAAGTGAACAAGGCCAAATTAAACGATCTACAAGTGAAGTTTGGTAGCTTAGACCTGCTCGATCACTTCTATTCAGTATTTAGCCAAAATATGCGAGATTTAGGAACACCAGTCTATGGAAAAAAGATTTTTGAAGATATTTTAAAATGCTTTCCAGAATCCGCGTTCATCGCCATCGTCTATAAAAATGAGAAGCCGCTTGCCGCCGGGTTCCTGTTAGGTTATCGGGACAAGCTTGAGATACCTTGGGCATCATCGATCAGAAGTCAAAATCACCTGGGCGCCAATATGTTTATGTACCGATCGATCTTGACAGAAGCCATTGCCCGCAAGTATCAGTTTTTCGACTTCGGCCGGTCCACAATAGGCGCCAGTACCTATAAGTTCAAAAAACAGTGGGGAGCCAAGGAACACCCGTTACACTGGCACTACTGGACCCAGAACAACCAAGATGTGCCCGAAATCAATCCAGACAACCCCAAGTACAAATTGGTTATCAAAGCCTGGCAAATGCTACCAGTGTTTGTAACGCGAATAATCGGCCCTAAGCTTGCCAGAGACCTGCCCTAGTTCTGGTTATACGCAGCCTGATCCAACAGGCACGTCGCAATTTTTCGCAGCGACCTTCTCACAGCATTCTTCAGTCTATAAGACTGTCCGAAAATGAAGGTCGTTGCGAGGAAGTGATATTTTAAATCAGTATTTCGTTCAATTGAAGCGAATAGATGCTCTACTTTATCGTAATAGCTGGCTAAATGACCGCACCCGCAGAAGAAAGCTGTCCCCGCACAGTCACGCTCCACGCTTGTAACTTAGAAATTCTGGGCGGACAAAAGTAACCAATGCTACTTCAGCAAAGTTGTGGCTCTAAAGCTTGTATTAAAAAGGCAGATC
>JALZUX010000565.1 GCA_023301405.1 Granulosicoccaceae bacterium
ACAAGTCCTTATAAGATTCACTTTCAAACGGGTTGGTTCTTACATTTTTCATCTGCACACTGCCAGCCGGGAACGCTACCGTAGGACTAAATAGAAATTCGGCTATGGGTGCGTACAGCTGCCATGGTGCACCGGAAACATAATGAAAGGCAGTCTCTGAACCAAAGACCTGATACGTGGTCGCCATGCATGGTGCAGCGATAAACGGCTTAAAAAAGTATTCTTCAATACGACTTTTTCACCAGACGGTATGTCGGTGACTTCAATACATACGCATATCGCTTGTTTTGGCTGATATCACTAAAGATTAGGCTAAAAAGAAGGCCGAAATAAATCCAATCAGTCCACCAAACACCGCGCCCCACACCACCAACCATCCAAGATGCTTGCGAATCATACCCTGAATGATTTCTTTAACCATGTTCGGGGTTAATTCTTCTAAGCGGTTTTGAACTATTGCGCCCATTCGCTCGACGAAATCATCGCTCTGGGTAACGCTTTGCAATTGCTTTTGCAGGTTCTTTTGAAATGCAGGGGTGCGCACGGTTTTTAGTAGGAAATCATGCATTTTTGACTTAAACGGATCGCGCATGGTGTCCAATGCCTTTTCACCGCCGACCATCCCTAACATGGGCCCCATAGATGACTCCATGACCACAGACACCAGTTGATCAAATGCGTCATTCATATCAAGGTTTTTTACCACGGGTTCGATATCAAGCATTTTTTGATTTTCTGGCTTACTGAAGAAGCGATCAACATTTTCACGGTTGAATAGCTCTCGTGTAACCAGCTTGTGGATGCCGGTTTTAAATTCTTCAAAGTGTGTTGGAATGACACCGGAACCGTACAGGCCCGGCACCTTCTCAAATAACATATGTATCGCCAACCAATTGGTGACCGCCCCCGACAACGCAAACAAGCCAGTGTAGAAAACAAATGTTGACACTGGTTCAGGTAACATCAGGCCCAAAACAATCAGCGCAATGGCGACAATATTGGGTAACAAATTTTTATCAAGTAAAGACATACAGTATTATTTAACTCATAGTTGCTAAAGCACGAACTACCACATGAGGTCATCTGGCACCTGGTAGTCTGCGTATTCATCATCTTCTGGCGCATCACCGGTGTCATCGTTACAGACCAATACACATGACTCATCGCGTTCAGCAATTTTCACTGCAACCTTTCGCGGAACCAAGTCATAGCTGTCACCGGTTTTCACCACAGCAAGTTGCCCGTTTACCACCGCTAGTCGCTGACGTTCGTTAAGCAATAGTGTCTTGACCAGATTACCTTCAGGGAAGCGGAATTCAATATGCCCCCTTTCGCTGATCCGGTTCATCGCCACCAGCTGTTTTATTTGAGCAATCACAGCCAGCTGTTCAGCGCGCTGTGTTTTTTGCCGATTAAGCTCGCGGTCTTTAACCAGCTTTGCTTCATTAGCTTGCTTGGCTAAGGCGGCAGCTTCGTCGGCTACGTCTACGCCAACCCGCTTTAATTTTTCTTTACTGTTCTTAGCCTTCTTGGCTCTAACCGCCTGCTTTTTATTCGCAAGCCCTGCTTTCAACAGTTGGTCTTGAAGTGATTTAGACATAAACTTTCCCGAATTATTTTTCTGCTTGTAGCGCGCGCCTGCTGGTCAGGTATCGTACAAATAACCCATGTTTGGGTGCAAATATAAACACCATGATAAAGACAATCATCAGTGCGAGCACAATGGTAGGCGCCGGCGCACTATCGAGATAAAAACTAGCCATCACTCCGGCTATCGCACAAATAATACTAACAACTACGGCAATCGCCAACATGACGTCGAAACGATCGGTAAGTAAGTGCGCAATGGCGCCCGGTGCAATCAGAAGTGCGATCACCAGTATAATACCCACGGCTTTTAATCCGACTACAATGACTACCGACAATAATGCCAGTAAACCGTAGTGAAGCAGCCCCACCGACAAGCCAATGGTACGGGCATGCTGCGGATCAAATGCCAGCACCAGCAAGTCACGACGCTTTGCTAAAACCAATGCGCATGATATTACAGCGATCACACCGGTTTTCCAAACATCAGGCCAACTCAGGCCTAAGATATCGCCAAATAGAATTTCATGTAAATGAACATCAATATCAAACACTGAAAACAACAACACGCCAAGACCAAACATTCCCGAAAAAACGATACCCATCACGGTATCTTCTTTGAGTCTTGAGTTTTCGCTTAAGTACCCTGTGGCCACCGAACAAAACAACCCTGCCAGAAATGCCCCTACAACAACTGGAATACCGGCGGCATACGCCAGCACGATACCGGGCAACACCGCATGGGAAATTGCATCCCCCATTAAGGCCCAACCGCGCAGTACCAACAGGCAGGAAAGCACAGCAGCCGCTACTGAAAGCAATACAGCCATGGCTAGCGCCTGCTGCATGAAGTCAACAGTTAAAGGTTCAACTATAGCGGCAAACATCAGGTGGCCTCTGCCTTAATGCGTCTGCGTGTTGCCCATAGTCCGTGTACCGGTGCAAATAGAAACGCGCAGATTAACAACGTAGTTTGAAGAACAACAATAACCCCACCTGTCACACCATCTAAAAAGTAGCTAAAGTAACAGCCCAATGCACTTGTGGTGGCACCTATGATCACACTCAAAATAATCAGTCGCGAGAATCGATCTGTCAGCAGATAGGCGGTGGCCCCCGGCGTCACCACCATGGCTATCACCAGAAAAGCGCCCACCGCTTGCAGTGCGGCTACCGTACAGGCACTCAGCAAAGTGAAGAATACAACTTTTAAAACTTCAGGTTTGATACCAATAGAGCGCGCATGGTTCTCGTCGAAGAATACCACCATTAAGTCTTTCCACTTGGCGGTCAGTATCACCAGCGACACGACAGAAATAATCACAATCTGCCATTTGTCAGAAGGTTCAATGTGTAAAATGTTGCCAAAAATAATGGTATCAATTTGTACTGATGCAGGCCTGATGGAAATCATAAAAAGGCCCAGTGCAAAAAAACCACTGAATATCAGCCCGATTACCGCATCAACTTTAAGCCTTGATCGATTACTGATAAACAGCATCGCTAACGCCGCCAGCCCTCCGGATAGAAACGCCCCGACCGAATACGGCAGCCCCAACATGTAAGCACCAGCAACACCCGGCACCACAGAGTGCGATAACGCATCACCAATGAGTGACCAGCCTTTTAGCATTAAATACGCAGACAAAAACGCACACACCGCCCCCACCAACGCGCTAACCCACATGGCGTCAACCATGTACTGGTAGGCAAACGGTTCAAGGGCCCTTAACATGACCTAAACATCCTGGTTTGTTGTCTGCGTATTGTCTCTTTTTTCGTTTTCACCGTATAAGACAAACGGCCTCTCATCATCGGTGACAACGGTAACCTCACGTGAATCGTCATCGTCGTGAAGGTCATGGCCACCCAGCACATGAAAACGTAATACGCCACCAAAAGCCTCTTCAAGATTGGCCAGCGTAAATACCTCTTTGGCAGGACCACTGGCCA
>JALZUX010000566.1 GCA_023301405.1 Granulosicoccaceae bacterium
TTGACAGCGGTTGACAGCGGTTGACAGGACTGTATGGACTACTGGTTCAAAATACTAAAATAAGCGCACGACGAGAACTGCAGTAATGAATGGGTTCTTAAGGGTTGCCTGACCCAAGACAGCTGATCAGGCAACCAAAAAGAATTTACATAGAGTCTGTTGTTACTGCTTTTTCCAGACTGATAGCTCAGCGACTGTGTGCTGATGCTTTCGGCGCGTCTCACGAATGACAAATGGCACGTCTATCGCAGTTCCAACTTGTTGGAAATCCGGAGCAAGAGCGTCCTTAATGCCTTCAAGTGTTGTGAAATTTTCACCAGTTTCAGCTTTGAAGCCGCCTAGCCATTTTTCGCGTTCGGTGAAATCTTCCAGCCATGTGTACGGCGAAGTCAGTACAAGAAAACCGCCTGATCTGATTCGCGTTTTTATGAGTTGCAAAAATTTCGTTGGATCGTAGAGTCGGTCAATCAAGTTTCCGGCAAACACTAAATCGTAGTCGGTGAATTTTTCAGGCAGATTACAAGCATCTCCTTGCATAAAGTTTACCTTGTCCTTTATCTCCTGATAACCGAGCTCTTCCAAGGTGATTTCCTTGTAGGTGACTATGTCGCCTTCGTCTTGTATTGCATAGCGTTGTATGCCTGTAGACTGCAATTTGGAGGGGGCTTGAATAAGCCGCGCGGAAAAATCTAACGCGTCTACGTGGTCAAAGTGTTTTGCCAGTTCAAAGCTAGAACGACCAGTGGCACAGCCAAGATCTAGTGCTCTTTCCTTCGTAGTTTCTGCAGCTACTTTCATGCACTCTGCTATACAGGCTACCGGAAAATTGGGCACATTGAAGTACTCATCGCCGTAGTGAAACTCAATGTATTGTGAAACTGCATCGTCTAACTCATAAATATTCATTTTTATCTCGGGTAATGGCTCGGCTTCTACATAGCGCATGCCAGAGTGTTGGTAGAAGTGCCGACGAAAAGCATAGCGAGCATCCTTGATTGCATAGTTTCCGGTGGAAATCCAGCATCCGCCTTTGAAAATATTGTGTTTTCCATCAAAGGTAGGGGTAGAGAAATCATCATAGGCAGGATGGACTTTATAACCTTCTAGTCCGTCAATAGGTGTTTCGGTCCATTGCCATACGTTGCCGATGATGTCGAAAAACCCGCCCTTGCATTCATGACGATTGACGGGACACGAGGACATGTCGAATTCTAGATTTATATTGCCTGGAGCGTTGTTCCAGAATGGTTGATCTGTGTCAACGTTATCGCGCAATCGGTACCATTCGGGTTCGGTTGGTAGTCTGATGAGCTTGCCGGTAGTTTCAGATTTCCATTCACAGAATGCTTTTGATTCAAGGTAAGTTAAATCTGCAGGCCAATCCCAGGGCATATCAATTTCTTGTAGCATGGTGCGGTATGCATAGCCATTTTCTGACTGAGACCAGAACACAGGCATTTCTGCTTTTTTGTATTGGACCCAGTCCCAGCCCTCTTGTGTCCAGTACTTGCGGTTTTTGTATCCTCCGGCAAGAATGAACTCGTGGAACTCCGCGTTCGACACTAGATATTTGCTAGCATTAAAATCAGCGACTTGCGTGACTTGCTTTCCGTACTCTACATCCCAACCGAACATAGGGTCATCTTGTGATTTTCCGATAGTGACAGCGGCGCCTGCTACCGGTAATAATTCATTTGTTGGTGCAGCACTGGTTTCGTTGCAGATATTGCTCCACAGAGGGTGGGATTTGACATGGTTCAGCGGCAGTTCCCTAAGTAAAACAGACGATGTTTCAAGATGAATTCTCTCGTGTTCGATCCCCATCATAACGATCCACATAGGATCGTTCCATTGGATGGGCAAGGTGAGATCGCATGTTCTGATGAACTGATCAACCAGGGCGCGAGTTTTGTCTCTGTATGCTTTCACCGTGGCCGGCGTTGGCCATTCATAGTCTTTATCGTTCAGGTCGTCCCATGACATTTCATCAACGCCAATAGCTAACGAGGATTCTAATACCGGATCAATTCGCTGGTTGATAAATTTGGCGACATTCAGCTTGTTCACAAAAAACACGGCAGTATGGCCGTAGTAGAAGATCAAAGGGTGCCGCAACGGGCTGGCTTTTTGGTAATAGGCCTCGTCACTGGCTAGGCACTCGAACAGGCTTTCATAAAGGCTGAAGCTCTGATGAAAATAATGAAGGATCTCCTCGCGTTTTGCGTCCGGGGTGCCTTCATTAAGCAGCGTGGTCTTAGTTATTAGTGTTTGCGATGCGCTCTTGAGGATTTTGTCAGGTGTGTCGACTATTGTGTCACTCATGAAAATACTCTTACCTAGTAAGTGTCGTTGGCTTTATATTGAAAAGAAGGTGCTGACTAATCAGTCTACCTATCAGTAGACAGGCAAATAGTGATTTCGTTCAATTAGCGAATCTGTTGAGGTATTCAAGTTACACACAGTCGCATGATGTGACGTGATAAACCGAGGGTATTAAACTATATACGATTGAACAGAGCATTAGGGTCATTCTTTTGGGTACGCGCAGGCTTATTTCTACAAATTACAGAAAAATACAAATCAGGTGATAGCTACCGGGGCAGGTTCAAAAGCCTTGGGTATTGCCCCGGTTCGCTGTGAGCTACTGTCTGCAACCAAAGACTGCCTGTCTGGAAACAGCGTGTAGCGAGGTCATCTCAGACCCCTAAATAACCCTCGATACATGCTCTTTCTAGATGAGTAGTTAATTAGAGTGTTGTGTGGAGTCGACATAACAGCTGCGATATGCGCAAGCAAAATATCCGGTCCTAGGATTAGCTGGCGTAAAGTGTGTACGCTCAAGAAGTGAAAGATGTGTTGGCTGGGAGGCTCTGTCAAGCAGTAACGCGATACTATTAGCGGTATTCGACAAGCGAAGTCCATATCTCACACCACCCATTGCTGATAATCCGTGTTGTTGCGGCGATACTGCGTTGGGCAAGACTCTACGTATTTTGGGCGAGTGACTCTCTTTCTATGATGGATTTCGACCTACCCCTATCGAGTGTTAATCTCAAACGGGCAGCCGCTCATTTCAACAACCTGATTATCTTGAGTTCGCTGGCTGAACTGGACAAGCAAAATCACTGCGTATGAACGCGGCTCAATTGATGAGAAAAAATTGATAGGGCTGTTAAATGAATAATAGGTTGAAGGCAGTGCTTTTGACCTTGATGAAACGTTGTTAGATCGGACTGCTTCGTTGGAAGAGTTCGTTTTATGGCAGGCCAAAGGTATGCTGAGGAATTCAGTCTGTGATGTTCAGGAGTTCTGTGGCGGGTTTATTGAGCTTGATTCGAATGGGAACGTTTGGAAAGACAAGGTCTACGCTCAATTGGTTCAGGAATATCACATTCAGGATTGGTCTGCTTTTGAGCTTCTGCAAAGCGACGAGTTGTGTTTTTGTGGTTTCAGCAAGCTAAAGCCTAATTCGCGTCAAGCCCTGCAAACGCTAAGTGAAAAGGGTTATAAATTAGGTGTGGTTTCCAATGGAAAGTCACCCTTTCAAGAAAGAAATTTTAAGGCGCTTGGCGTCGCCAGTGTGTTTTCTGCAGTGATAGTTTCAGAGGCGGTTGGATACAGAAAACCGCAGAAGAAAATATTTGAACAGGCAGGCAAAACAATTGCAGCATCTCCGAGCAAACAGTTTTTGTCGGGGATAATCCACAAGCAGATAGTGACGGTGCTAATTCGTGCGATATGTATACAATCTTCATACCCGGTAATTATGGCCAAACCTATGGGCATGCTGATGTGGTCTGTAACGATTATTCTTACTTGGTGACAATAATAGAAAGCGCTATCTAAGCAGTGGATTCGCTAGTCTTCAAAATTGATTGTCACTCAATTAGTTTTTCATTGATCTAATTTGCGGTAAAGAATAGACGAACATGTATACGCAAAGCTCCAAACGAATGAACTAGGGTCTGCCTTTGAGTTGTTCAAAACCCACATGAAGCCCGTTATTGATAAGGCTTTAGGATGGGATGATGCGTTTCAGAAACATGGGTTTTTATCTCACTTTCAGTACGACTGGTTTAGCTGGATAGTTTGTGGCGGTGAAAAAGCCAGGTTGGTGTGTCGTCAGCAGAAAGAAAATGGCATACATTTACATCTTTAATTATTTTTTAACATGAGCAGCGCAAGGGTATTGCAGCGTCAGTTATCAGTAGGCTTCAGATAGGTGCGGATGCGAAGCAGGCAGGTTTAACACAAAACTGCTTTAACAATAATAAGCCGGCGCTTAATTTGTATAAAAAACTGAATTTAACTATTTAATCTGAAGATCAGTACTTCTATAATTAAATAAGTGCAGATTAATGTGTTTTGTATAGAAAGCTATGTGTGGCGCTACAGTTCTGTTCATCAGGCCATCGAGGTGAGGCGTTAATAAATTATTGATCCGCAACCGGCACTGCAGTAGCAGAAGGTTGCTTGAGTTTGCAGTTTCATGTGTAGTCAGTCAAAGCGGTCAATAATGGGGTCAGGGCAGAATTCGCGTCTTTTGCAATCGTGGCAGTGCTGGCCCAGATATAGGCTATCGATCCAGTCCATGAGTTGGTCTATTTGAGCTTGATCGTCGAATAGAAAACCTGCTTCAAAATTGCGCTTGTGCTCCCCTTTAGCGCCGATGCCGGCACCGGTTAAATTGGCGGACCCGACAAACGCCTGTTTGCCGTCAATGACAATCGCTTTGGTATGAACCCGTGGGCACAGTACTCGCTCGAACAAATCACTGGTGGCCAGTGATGCGTATTGGTCAAAGTCTTCACGAAATCTGGGGCCGGGTTCCTTGGCGTGAATTAAGCGTACTGAAACGCCTCGTTCAACCAGGGAGGCCAGAACAGCCAAAAAGGGTTCGAAGCCAGCGTCTGTCTGGACGTGCAGGTCTTTGATGTCGGCCGTTGAGATCCATAGGAAATTCTTGGTAAGCGGGACTCGCTTGATTAAGAATTCTGTATAAATATCGCGGTTTAAAAGCAGTTGATGCACGATTGTCTCTGGTGGTAGTTGAGCATTCAGTCACAGTGAGAGCCAGGGCTTTGGGTGCGGCGTATGGATAACATGACGGACTATCTGTCGGTGTATTGTACATTGTTCTCTCTCTAATGCGGTTGCAAAGACTTAAGTCTGGTTCGGGTGTCCTGTGAGTGGGGCTGGCCTGCAGTTGGGCTGCCGGAGTTGATGTTGCCGATGGCTGTGTGGTCTGAATAAAGTAGCTTCAGTTACAGTGTTTTTCTATTGCGCATTTTATTCATGACTTAGTTGTCTGTTACGGTAATTATTAGTTTGCGTTTGATGTGATTCGACAGCAAAAGCAAATTTTGATCGACCATTGACATGGTTTGGGCAGTTGGTATATTGCAATAGAATTGCAGTCAGGAAATTGTTATGTTTAAAAAATCAACCCTGAAATTTCTGCGTGAGCTGGAAAAGAATAATAATCGTGATTGGTTTGAAGCGAATAAGCATCGTTATGAAAGCGATGTCCGAGAGCCGGCTCTTGACTACATAGAAGCGATGGCGCCCCGTTTGGCGAAAATTTCTGACCACTTTATCGCCAGCCCCAAGAAAGTCGGCGGGTCCTTAATGCGAGTCTATCGTGATGTGCGTTTCTCGAAAGATAAAATTCCCTACAAAACTAATATTGGAATTCAGTTTCGGCATTCGGCTGGTAAGGATGTACATGCCCCCGGGTTTTATATGCATATAGAGCCGTCAGAAGTATTCGTGGGCGCGGGGATATGGCGACCTGATGGCGCCACACTAAACAACGTGCGGTTGCATATCGATGAGAGTCAGGCTGACTGGAAAAAAATCGTAAAGGTAATCAATGCTAAGGGGTTTGCCTTGAGTGGTGATTCTTTAAAAAGACCGCCTAAGGGTTATAGTGCTGAGCACCCATTGCTTGAAGACTTAAAGCGCAAAGACTTTATCGCCATTCAGAGCCTTAAAACGTCAATGGTGAGTCAGGATGATTTTGTAAAAGAGACGGCGAAGTTATTTGCCGCTTCTAAGCCGTTGGTGAGGTTTATTTGTGAGGCTTGTGATTTGGATTTTTAGCAATTTTCTTCATTTGATGTTTTAACTTCGTTAACTTATTGTCGTAGTTAGCCGGTGCGGT
>JALZUX010000567.1 GCA_023301405.1 Granulosicoccaceae bacterium
GGAAGCTTACCGCACACCATGCGATCAAGAAATGCGGTAGCACCTTCACCGCAAATCTCATAGCGATTAAACCCCGATACTTCCATTACACCTACGTGCTGACATAATGCCTCCACCTCACGCGCCACGATATCTTTGGTCAGCGTAAAGCGAAAGCTGTGTTGATCTTTGAAATCCAGCTGGTCATCGGGTTTAAAGCAAAGCACTCTTTCCCAACCATTTACCGTACCCCATACAGCGTTTAATGCATCAAGCACCGGATAAAGAGGCGTGGTGCGCGCCAGCCGGGAAGCTGGACGGTGCTCGTGAGGCATGTGGTAATGGAATTCATTTTGGTAGTCTTCAATGGCTTTTAAACATGTGTGTTCGGTATTGGCGTATTGCGTGAAACGTCTTGGGTCAAGACACCAGGCATCCCACTCTGATTCACCATGAACTATTAATTCAGCCAGTATTTTCCCGTGCCCACCGCCCTCACCAATGCCTGCGCGTAGCCCGATAATGCAATAGGCATTTTCAACACCGGGGATCTGACCGACCAGTGGCATGCCATCAACGGTATAGGTTATTGGTCCGTTAACCACGGTATGAATACCGGCATCTTGCAAAGCAGGCATACGTTTAAATATGCCCTCCATGTTATCAAGACAGCGGTCAAGATCCGAAGGACACAGCGCTTGAGTAAAAGCGGGATCAATGCCATCCATACCAAAGGTTTTACAACCTTGCTCATACACACCCACCAACAAACCCTGTTTTTCCTGACGACTGTAAAAGTCATCGTACGGATCACGAATCACCGGCACTTGAAAATCAAGTGCTTCAATTTCTGGCAGGCTGTCAGTTAAAAAATACATGTGCTCCATTGACGTGACGGGATGCTCAACACCCAACATGTTGCCAACCTCATTAACCCGGTAGCCACTGGCATTGACGACTTTTTCGCAGGTAATATCACCATTTTTTGTATGAACAATAAACTCACCGCCAGCAGTGCGGCTGATATTTTCAACCGGATTAAATCGATAAACCTGCGCGCCGGCCTTACGCGCTTGCCGCGCCAGTGCCTGAGTAATACCGGCCGGGTCAATGTAGCCATCGAGTGGATCCCACCAGGCGCCCAGCATGCCATCTGTCTGTAGCAAAGGGTGGCGGCGACCAGCCTCTTTGGCATCGATGACTTCCATCTCAACCCCCATGCCACGCGCCAACCCAACGTGGTAGTGATAGGTATCGAGTTGATCCTGCGTATAAGCGGTGCGCATGCCTCCGGTAATGTGATAGGCGAACGGGTGATCGGGGTCTTTCGCCAATTCACGGTACAGATCAATACTGTGACGCTTCAGGCCGATCATGGTCTGGTTGCCGCCAAACTGGGTCACTTGCGCGGCCGCATGCCAGGTAGAGCCCGAGGTTAATTCATCACGCTCGACCAGGGCGACATCTGTCCAGCCCTCGCGAGTCAGATGGTACAACGTTGAGCATCCGGAAATACCACCACCGATCACCACCACGCGAGCATGGGATTTAACGCTTTGATTCATTTGAACTCCTGAATTTCAGGTCATCTTCACCAATTTCAGCGGCAATGACAAACCCAAAATATCGCTTTAAGGTTTAATATATTTAAACCATACTGCACACAATGAAACACCCACTTCCCCCGCTAGATGGACTCAAAGCATTTGAAGCCGCCGCCCGCCACCTAAGCTTCAGCCTTGCAGCAGATGAGCTGTGCATCACCAAAGGGGCCATCAGCTACCAGATTCGTAAACTGGAACAGCACTTACAGTGCGCCTTATTTAAACGGACCACCCGACAGGTTTACCTGACCGACGCCGGGCAAATGCTATTGCAAACCACCCAAAGCCTGTTCAATGACCTAGGTGAAACACTGCAACGACTGCAAGGGGAAACACAGCACTCTGGCGTCACCATTGCCGTCACCACCTATGTGGCTGCACGGTGGCTATCACAGCACATTAGCGCCTTTAACCAGCACCATCCTGATGTCACTGTACTACTGCAGCACTCGGTGAATTCTGCAGATTTCAAACTAACCGACGTAGACCTGGCGATCAGGTGGGGGCCTTGCAGAACAACTCCTCAGCGCAATCGTATCGCTGAAATTCCAATGCCGCTTTATCCCGTGATCAGTCCAGCACTACTAAAAAGGCATGGCATCAATAACGAAAAGCCAACCACTCCAAAAAAATTATTAAAAGGCCCCTTTGCCAAATTACCGTTGCTGTGCGAAGACAGACAGCAGGACCTATGGCAAGAGTGGATAAACACAAGCCAAACCGACACCACACACCCCACGCCTGCTCTAAGCAACCCGCAACGCGTCATCAGTGATTCAAACGTGCGGGTGCAAGCCGCCATAGACGGGCAAGGATTGATACTGGCAGACGAGCTAATGATTAATGATCTGAATAACGGATTATTGGTCAGCCCGTTTAAGGGTGAACTTCATGGTTATGGCTATGCGTTGTTGTGTTCTGCTAGTCGGATTATGAGTGATGATGCAGTGGCGTTGAAGGATTGGCTTGCTAGTCAGATTGTTGAGGGGTCCCTGCCGGGGGGTGTCTAGATGGGGTGTCTAGATGGGGTCCCTGCGGGGCTGCTGTGTTTGGTGTCTGTGTT
>JALZUX010000568.1 GCA_023301405.1 Granulosicoccaceae bacterium
TAGTCATTTAAGAGCGACTAGACTCCCACATGTAGTAGGCAAAATCTCATGCACTTGTGACAACCTCGCTACGCGCTCTTTACGGATGAGCACTAGCTATGGTTGTTGCACGAGAAAACGCCCACTACCATCTTTGATTAATCAGGCACGACCGGCACACTCAACATAGTCACGAAAACAAATAGTCATTGGATCATGGTGTGTGAATTTTTCAAAACGGACTGATTAGATACCATTAAAATTGCTAGATATACTCTGAGAATGCACCACCAAAAGACGCATTATATGTTTGCAGTAGTACCACACCTTCTAGCCGACCCAAACAACCTCACCAACTTCTGACAGTAGTCACCCCACAGTGCCGTTGTCACCGATTGATATTAAATTACTAACAAGGCATTATGCATCAAGACATATCAAACCATTAATCGGAGGAATCATGGCATTAGAAGACAACCTTTGCACGATAGTCCCTTACTTTACGGTTCAAAGTGGCAAAATGGCCGAATTCAAAGCAATTGGCGATCAAATGGTCGCAGCAACCAAAACCGAGAAGGGCTGTGTTTTCTACGGCTTCAGCTTCAGCGGTGACCGAGCCCATTGTCGCGAAGGTTATTCTTCAGCTGAAGACATACTGGCTCACCTTGAAAACGTAGACTCACTGCTGAAACAGGCACTTGGTATCGCAAGCCTGGATCTGCTTGAAATACACGCCCCTGCGGCCGACATTGAAAAGCTCAAAGAACCACTGGGCGGATTAAACCCTACGTTCTTTACTGTTGAAAGCGGGTTTAGAAACTCCTGAGCAAATCTAAGAGTCTGTCCGGAATCAGTGGGCCGTAGTGAAGGCGTGAAATTTCAAGCTAGATGTTTCAATCAACAGTGGCGAATAATTGTTCTTCCTTAATACGATTGATCGTAATAGCCAGCCGAAAGACCACAACCACTATAGATCATTGTTGCCGGACAGCCACTTAAGGTTGTCAGAATTAGACAGTGACAAGAAAAACCCGTGTCGTTTGCAGGTACTAAACAACACCAACCGCTGACCGATTGGCGTTTTCAGCCAATAGTATCATTGTCCTCAGCATGTTGTTCATAGGCGCTTCAACTCCCGCTTGTTTTGCCAGAGCTACCACAGCACCGTTCAAGGCATCAACTTCGGTACGCTGCCCTGCAAGCAAATCTTGTAACATAGAGGGTTTATGGTATTTGTGCTTGCTACAGGCCAACTCTATATTTGCATATACCGCTGACATATCTAGAACAACGCCATGCCCGGCACCAACCACTGCCACTTCAAGCGCCACTTTCTTCACTAAATCGATCGCCCCCTCAGATTCACCAATGTTCCCAGGTGTTCCGCGAGCAAGCGCACAGAGTGCATTCATACCCGCGTTAAAGGCAACCTTCTCCCAAATTTTCTGATGAATGTTCGCGTCTAGTTTAAGCTGTATATCAGTGGCAGAAAATGCATTGACTATTTTTTTACAAATAGGTAGATCGTTGCCAAGTACGCTATTAAAGAAGGTCACTCCATCCCCCATTTTTTTCACGATACCCGCGCCAACTTTGTCAACCGGCATCATAGAAACGCCCACCAAAACTCTCTCAACCGGTACAAACTCAGCGATGCGATTACCGTTGTCCAAACCATTCTGCAAAGTCAGCACGTGAGTGGCCGACGAAATTTGATGAGCCACTACAGACAACGCTTTCGCTGATTGAAATGATTTAGTCAATAGAATTATAAGATCAAGGGGGCCCTCAACATTCGCTGGTGACCGTGCCGGCACTTTCACTAGCGATTGTTCCGTACCAGACTGCATGATCAAGCCATTAATTGTTATGGCACGGCAGTGTTCTTCATTTGTGGTCAGAAGCTGAGTATCGGTTCCAGACTGGGCAAGTCTTCCACCAAACCAAGACCCCATTGCGCCCGCCCCTAGAATTGCAACACGCATAGTTGTTAACACCGTGAATTGTTATTGTTCGCAGATTACCACACCTGCCGCCACACAAAGCCTTGTCCACCCCTACAGAGTTTACTATGATGAAACAGACATCCAGAACCTATCCCCTTAAGGAGTCCCTATGTCTGACAGTAGCAGTACACAGCTTCAGGCCCCCGGCCAAACCCAGCCTCGGCCAGACTCCCTAAGTGACACCGAGTGGCAGACAAGAATCAATCTGGCCGCCTGCTATCGGCTGGTCCACTACTACAAATGGACGTCTCAGGTTTACAATCATATCACCGCCCGCATCCCCGGCACCGAAGCACTATTAATAAACCCGTTCGGACACGGCTACGATGAAATTGGACCACGCGATTTAGTCAAAATAGATATCGACGGCAACAAACTTGACGACAGCCCCCACCCCGTTAATCAGGCAGGATACACCATTCATTCCGCCATCCACGCTGCCCGACCCGACTTACAATGCGTTGTCCATACTCACTCACAAAACGCCACTGCAATTTGTTGCCTTGAAGAAGGCTTCATCCCCTTAACCCAAATGGGATGCATGTTTCACGAGCGAATCGCCACCCACGAGTTTGAAGGTATTGCACTTGATCTTGAAGAAAGACAAAGCCTGGTTAAAGACCTGGGTGAAACTAATCACACCATGCTGTTATACAACCACGGCATTCTAATTTGCGGCCAAAGTATCGCACACGCATTTACCCGCCTATATCACTTTGAAGACTGCGCAGGTGTTCAATTGAAAGCGATGGCCGCCGTTGCAGGTGGCGCTACATTAAAACGCCCTCGCCCAGAAATTGTCGCCAAAACTCGCGAACAATTTGAAAGCGGCGCCGCACAAGCCGGAGCGGAGGTGTTGCTACCGGAATGGCCTGCCTACCTGCGGATGCTAGACCGTTTATATCCAGGGTGGCGAGACTAGCCCAATCAAATTCATCTGCCGTATAACAGTCTTAGCATTCGCCAATGGGCAACATCTACTTCACTGTTTTAAATAGCTCCTAACGAGTATCAAACCATGATTCATGTCATCGCCATCATCACCACTGTCCTAAATAAACGAGCAGAGGTCCTTACCGCCTTTCATGCCAACATTCCCGCCGTGCTAGCAGAGCAAGGATGCATAGAATACCGCCCTGTTATTGATAGCCCAAATGCAGGAAGCATACAAACAAAACTAGGCGCCGATACTTTCACCGTCATTGAAAAGTGGGAAACCATGGAAGACCTAACCGCTCATTCAAAGTCTGCACATATGGCAGCTTACGGTAAACTGGTCGGGGACCGTATTAGCGAACGGACCATACATGTGTTTGAAGATGCAGCGGAATGAATACCCAAAACTGATAGTTAGATAGAGCGCGTGGAGGCTGCTGTGGCAGATGTCGGTTCACCCTTCGGCCTCAGCGGTCACTAGCATTACACAGATACTTCCGTGACAACGCTTCCTGCCAAGCGATAGAACAATACACACGGTGGTAGACAAATACTGCCATTGAAAAAAGTGTTACTGGCAGGTAGTGGGGGTTCTCTACCCGTTTACGGGGGCCGGATTCAGTGCTACACCGGCAGTATTGTTTACACGTTTTATGTTTTATGCTTTTAAAAAGGACCAGAGGTCCTTGCTCTTGACCTACCCCGCGTTTGATCAGTTTTGAGATTTATCGTGTAAGGGGGGCGTAGCGCCATGGATGGCGCGAAGAGCGCTGCCAGGCATGGATGCCTGTTTGCGCGCCCCCCCTGGAGCGATAAATCTCAAAATGCCGCAGGCACCCTTAGGGCTGGTCGGCCGCATGACGGCTTTTCGTTAGTTTTCGCCGTTTGAAAAGTGACTCCGCCGGAAGGGCACATCTAACATAGTAGCCCCCGGCAGGGTCCCGCCGAAGGCGACATCTAAAGCAGCCGCCCGCAGGGCAACCCCCTTCACTTACATGCTCAAATACTGCAACCCATATCGCCGCCCTAAGCCTCTGAGCCCTTCAGCGTTAAAGTGAAAGCCATCTTCCCGGGTCTGTAATCCAGCACTATCAACACACCCCGACCAATAATCACCGTTGCCATTAAGAGCCATCAACTGTCGATTCACCACGTCAAAAACGGCGGTTTCACCACAAATAAATGGCCGACTAAAGCCAAACCAACTCTGTCGGCGAAAGTTTGCAATCACGTCGTCCAACTTTTGAGCATAGCCATAATCACCCTCATCGGTTTCACCTTGGTGCCAGAAAACACCGTCAATACCGCTTTTGTGAGGAAGCTGATTGATTGCTGCGATAACTTTTCGATCAATCTCAGGGAAGAAATCACCAGCGGCGTTCCAATGTTCAATACCCATTCCCGGAGCACTGATAAGCACAAAACCAATCACCCGGTCCGGTCTTCGATAGGCCATTTCTTTGGCCGCATGAAAAGCAAAATTATTCGATGGATCACCTCCCGGGGTGGTTCGGGGAAACCAACCCAAATCCCACACTTGATGCAAATCAGCCCGCTGCCAGCCATTTTCAGTAAACGCGAACACCCGCTCATGAGGACTATCCTTCTCAGCATCAAAGGCGGTGTCGGCACCAGTCGCATTGGATTGGCCGGTCACAAGGATCAGGTCTGTGATGTCTGCAACTGAATACTCTTTCGGTACCACCTCAGCAGACGACAACTCAGTAACTGCCGCTGCAGCGGTCTGACCGGATGATCTAGAGCCAGAATCAGTTGCTGGTGCTGGCTGTGGTGGTGGTGGCGGTGCTGGTGCTGGTGCTGGTGCTGGTGCCGGTTCTGGTTCTGGTGCCGGTGCCGGTGCCGGTGCTGGTGCTGGTTCTGGTTCTGGTTCTGGTTCTGGTTCTGGTTCTGGTGCTGGTGCTGGTGCCGGTGCTGGTGCTGGTGCTGGTGCTGGTGCGGGTTCTGGTGCTGGTTCCAAAGTGACGGTTTCAACGGGCGCTATCACCTCTGCTGTTGTCGAACTGTCTGCCAGTAACACCTCAGCGCTTTCAACCCTCGTTAGGATCTCATTATCAACACTCGGCAAAATCACAGCCGCACTGTCTGAATCAGGCACCCTCCCTGCACTCTGCGCTTCTTCGCTATTGTTAAATCCTGCTCCCCCGCCACAAGCGGTCAAACCAAACAAAAGGGCAATCGGCAACAAGCGATCTGATACAGATCTTAGTATTGGGGTCATTGAACGTTATCTCCGTCCTTAGTGATTCTCCCCATAACAATTAGTAGAGAATTCGGAAAATTGATAATTACTTCATGACAGTGTTTTAATCCAGCAGTTAAACACACAAAAACCACACTCTACGGAGTAGCGGATTGAGAAATTCAGCCTCTGGAACTACAACTTTTCACTGACCAGAACAGACAAAGTACAATTGGTAATTAAACGAGAGTACAATCCGGCAAAGCGACCTTCGTCATGTAGTGGCAGTCCGGGAATGAAGGTCGTAGCAAGAATGTTAGATGTTGAGCCTGGTATTTCTGATCAATAAAAGCGAATAGTTATTCTGTTTTAACTAGATTGACTATCATAGCGTGGCCGAAAGGCGGCGCCCACAGCAGCCCTAGTTCCCGGCCTCCTCCTGCAGTTCAAATGTAGGTTGGTAACCAACAAAAGTAAGGGAAAATCAGGTACAGGACTACAACTCAACACCAGACTTGCATACACCAGCAGAGACCAAGGAATTGCCAAGCATTGCCGGCAGACTGATATTACCCGATACATCTGCGCCAGATCTTTATGCCCGGTTACTCAAGACAAGCCCCATCCCGATTGTGTCCGCCAACGATGCGATCAGCACAGATATACGGATCATTGATGCAAGAACGGAAGTTCCATTAACTATTGATCCCGCGCAGCCCGCTCTAGTTGTGTTTAATCCAACCAGCCTTGCAGCAGAAT
>JALZUX010000569.1 GCA_023301405.1 Granulosicoccaceae bacterium
GGTGCTGACCACTGTGTGATGATTTCTATCAATTGAGCTACCATGAGGCAACTTTCGACAACCAGATCACATGAATTATCAGTCAGAACCCCGTGTTCAGTCTCGCTTGCTGCGTGCTTTTGTACTTCAGCTTGCGCTAATAAGTTTTGCAACCGTTGCAGGCGTTACTGTTGCCAGCCTGGTTGCAGAAAAAATTCTGGTCAAGCAAGCTCTCACTGGCGAGGCGGACTACTTTTGGCAACAACGCTCTTTGAACCCGAATTTTCAGGTCCCAAACACACTAAATTTGATGGGCTACCTGGAAAGTGATAGTGACCATAAAATACCCACAGAACTACAAAACCTGCCATTGGGACAGCAACGGGTAAATGTTAAAGGAGACGACTTAATCGCCTTTGTCGATAAAAACAACGACGAGATTCTGATTTTACTTTTTCAGGACGAAACAGTATCAAACTTGGGGTTGTTGTTCGGCGTAGTGCCATTAACGCTGGTGCTACTGGTGATGTACGCATTTGCCTATCTGACTTATGTGTTGTCAAAAAGAGCAGTCTCTCCGATTGCGAAACTTGCTGACACCATAGAACGGTTCGATTTCAATAAACGTGATGTGACAGAGCTTGATCTCAATGCGTTTACCGGGCCGCACAGCTCAGAAACACTTGTTCTGGCAGATGCACTGCAACATTTCATCGTGCGCACCAATGAACTCATTGAACGTGAACGCAATTTTGCACGCTATGCATCGCACGAGTTACGCACACCTCTGGCAGTCATCGACGGCTCTGTTTCATCTTTGGCACTTCTTGAAATAGAGGGCGCACCGGCACGCGCACTGGCACGCATTGAACGAGCAAGTAAGCACATGCTCGGTATGATCAGCACTTTGCTATTGCTAGCTCGTGATACCGCGAAAGACGATGCCACAAAAAAAGTAAGCGTCAATCATATCGTTGATGATCTTATCACCGAACTCTATGACTCAATACCCATGCAGGAAATTTCAATTCAAACGCAGCACACTGGCGAGCTCAGTGTTTATTCAGCTGAGGCGACAATTAGAATTGTTGTTGGCAATATTTTGAGAAATGCGTGCTTATATACAAAAACCGGCACGGTAGATATCACCTGTTCCAATTCGCATATCACAATCGCAGACAACGGCCCCGGCTTAAGCCCAATTCAACAGCGGCGCATCTTTGAACCGTTTTATCGTATCGACGACAGCCGCAACACTAATGGATCAGGGCTAGGCCTTGCACTGGTTAAAACAACCTGTGATAGCTACGGATGGTCAGTTGAGGTAAAAAGTGAAGTGAACAAAGGCTCACGATTCACGATCAGATTCGGAAATTCGATAACCCGAACCTGATACGGTATGCAGCAACGACACACTAAAAGGCTTGTCTACCGCTTTACGTAGTTTATAAATCTGACTGCGCAACGTATCACTGGCAGGCGGGTCATCGCCCCACAACTCAGATTCAATTTCGTGCCGGGTAACTACGTTGGGCATACGCTTTAAAAGCACACTGAGTATTTGAAAACCAGCCGGGGTTAACGAGAGCAATTGACCACCGCGCCGCACTTCATGCGTACCTGTATCAAGCACAAGATCAGCTACCGTAAAGACTTCTGCCGTCAGGGTTCTGTGATGGCGACGACTCAGTGATTGAACTCTTGCTACAAGCTCAGGCAAATCGAAAGGCTTAACAACGTAGTCGTCTGCACCGGACTCGAACCCCCTTAGTTTATCGCCAAGTTCATCCCTGGCAGTCATCATGATGACCGGGGTGTTGTTATGATCATGCTCCCGAATCTCGGCACATAACTCATAGCCGTTTATCCCCGGAAGCATGACATCCAATACAATCACATCGAATCGATTTTGTCGTGCGAGATGCAAGCCAGTCATACCATCGGCCGCATAATCAACGGTTGCACCCATTGACTCCAAAAAATCTGTAACAGTTTCCGCCAAATCCTGATGATCTTCGACCAGTAAAATGCGTAACTTTTCGAGTGGTTGCATTATCTGTTGTCTATTTCTTTTCCATGAGAGCAGACTACCTGATTTTAATTTCAAGTAAAAATAATTTAACCCGCTACCAGGCTCAGAACGCTACATTTAAAAGCTAGCTTTAGATCCGCCTAGCAGGACAACTTGGTCAGAGCGGCACGAAGCTTTGCTGCGTTTTCTGAAATTACTGTAGAGTCTTCCATGTTCCCAGGCGGCCTGAGCTTATCACCGTCCTGTCGCGGCAACACATGAAAGTGCAAATGGAAAACCTCTTGCCCACTTGCTACCTCGTTGAATTGTTGCAACGTAATGCCTTGAGCATTAAAGGCCACAAGCGCGGCGTGACTGATTTTTTGCACCGAGGCAAGACAAGCTGCCAATTGAGCCGGCGAGGCATCAAGCATATTGCGGGCTGGTGTTTTTGGAATGACTAATACGTGCCCGTCAATACGCGGCATGATGTCCATTATCACTAGTGTTTCTTGGTCTTCAAATACTTTTTCCGCAGGAATCTCACCACGCAGAATTTTAGCAAATATATTGTCGTCCTGGTATTTCACAGTATTTTTCTCTTCTAGAATTCAGCACGACCTTACTACAGCTGACAGCCCGGCGATAGCATATGCAACGGGCTAAGCCGTCACATGGAGCCCATCAAGCGGCATGCGAAACATTTTTGTTCAGTGAAACCGAGCAGATCCAGCGGCGTCATCACCACCCATCTGCGACGGTGCGGCCCAACCAAGATCACCTTTCACTCGATCACAAACCTGATTCTCCCACGCCGGATCAAAACCCGCTACTGCCTTACTGAGGCTGTGCCCCTGAATCAGTCCAACACCGATATCATTCACTAATTCATGCAAACTTAATTTACTGTGGATATCAACGCCTTCAAGAATAACGGCGGTTCCCTGTGCTCTCTGGCTTTCAATTAGATAGCGAATCAAGGTGTCTGCCATACGCGTATCAAACGATAGTATGTCGCGATCAATTTTCACGTAATGAGGCTTCAGGCTATCGAGTCTCGACAATGAAGCGTTACCCACTCCGAAGTCATCTATCGCAAATTTTACTCCAGTCAATTGCCCTAACTGTCGTACTACATCGCGATACTCTTCTAACTGCTGCCGACCTTCAATTTGAAATTCCGGTGAGACCACGGTCTTTTCAGACACTTCCATAATAAGGTTGTGCCCGCTCAATGGAGCGCTTCGACCTAGCACTTCATAAAGCAACTCACGATAGGCCGCTGATCGAAGCGTTGCAGGGTAGACGTTTAACGACAACGGCTTAATAAACCCGCCTATAGCGTCAGAGTCCAGCAACTGATCTGTATAGGCGCTTATAGTGGTCTCAAGTAAAGTAGAGTCGACCTCTGATTGAAACCCCATACCCCATAGTGTTGCCGCATTAAAAATGTCTACCGGTGCGGCACTGGAATCACGATGCTCCCTGGCAAGCGCTTCATAGGCAAAAATATCCACATCCTGCTTGTTGCGGTCAAATCGGAACATCGGTTCGAAGTGAACGTTTAATCCACTCAGTTGGTTTCTGAATATACGACGACGATCTTCATACATATCGGTACTTACGAACCGATACTTTTGCTTTAATGCATCATAAACTTTGGCCTTAAGTTTTTCGAAAGACTCAAAATTGGCCCATGCCAACGCATCATGAAGCGTATTTATAACTGTACTCAGCACCTCCGTTAAAGGAAAGCGGGTAAAGCCATCACGTACCGCTACAAATACACCACAGTTGGGCAATCTATCATTGGCAATCACCATACACTCAACCGGACTGCCGCCCAACGGTGCCAGTTGTGGCAGAAAATTTTGCAGACGCAAAGAAGTTTTACTAGCCTCGCTTGAAAAACCAGCCAGCGCCTCTTCTAGTACTCCATGAACAACGTTTGCCGGGCAGTCATGTAGTGCTTTGTTTGAATCTGCTTCGTATAAATGCAACTCGCCCTTCTTACTGCGAAAATAGCAGTAAACCATTTCTGCGCCCAACACTTGCCTAAGAGCCTCAGAAAACAAATTCAAATTACGTCGGCGGTTGCTCATTCGCATTACCTGCATGCGTGCAATAAGCTGCTCGACAAAATCATCATACGCACTCATGTGACAAGGCAAAGGGTCAACGGATTCTGCTATTTGCGAAACACCTGCCACCCGATCCATTAAGCGTTGCGTCGGGCTAACGGCTGGGTTTTTGCGATTTAGAAACTCAGTCACTCGTACCAGTACCTCATCGACGTTTTCTTCTGCTAGCTCCTCTGATTGTGATGAAGCCGCTCTCAGTGGAGTCAGGATGGCAAGACTTGATTGCTCAAAATCTACAGCGTCACCGACTATTACCGGTATCACCAATGCATCACCTGACATCGCTCTGCGTAATGCAATGAATGCTGCTTGCGATGCGCCTGCGAGTTGCAGGTGTTGTTGATCAATCAGAAAAATAAACAGGTTAGCTCGACTGTCGTCAGCGACAGGAACTTGTGCAACACTTTGGAAGCTAGTTGAGCCCAGTAAACCCAGAGACATCATCTTGTTCAACACAGGCTCAACAAACCGACGGTCAACAATACTGTCCCCGGACCCAAAGATAACTGCATTTGCACACTGCGATAAAACCGGGGATTCAACCATTTTTCTCTACAACCCAATAAACTATTTTTATTATTATTTTAAGCGCTTGAATCTAAAGTGCAGATTCACAATTTCGCATCGAGAACATATTTGTATCATATTCGGAACATTGAACGCACTTACGCTTACGCCCCACACTTAAAGTAAATACTCACAATGATGTGTAAGTGAAAGATAACTATTGATTTCTGCATTTAATATTTAATATTACATATCGGTAAATCTCCACATATTTGAGTGCACCAAAATTGATACAACTAACGCTTTATTTTCAATGATTTAGATAAACTCTAAAAAAAGCGCCCTGTCATTTTTCTATTAATGGCATTAATTCGAATCAAAGGAAGAATTCCTGTCGCCACTTAAAATTACCGCCCACTGACACATCCGCCGTAAACAATTGCCCCTTTTGACGATCATCCTCATACTAAACGCCAGCCTAATCAACGACAGATAACCGAAACAGGACACCTGTGACCAAACGCTCTTTTAAAGTTGCTGTTTTCGATGGAGATGGGATCGGCCCGGAAATCATGGCCCCTACCCTTACACTGCTGAATCAAGCCACCCGAAACAGCGATACTTTTTCGCTGGAGTACACACATCTGCACGCTGGCGCCAATTACTATGCGAAAACCGGCGAATCACTACCCGCCGACTCTATCGCTGCAGCACGAGCAAGTGATGCCATATTACTCTCGGCAATGGGACTGCCACATATTCGCAAACCCGACGGCACCGAGATTGTTCCGCAAATAGATTTGCGAATTGAACTCGGCCTGTTTGCCGGCGTGCGCCCGGTATTCACCTTCAAAGGCGGCCCGCAAGTCCTATCCGATGAAAGAGCCGCCACTCTGGATTTTGTACTAGTAAGAGAATCTATCGAAGGTCTATTCGCACACAAAGACGAAGGGCAGGTAGTCGACAATGAATACGCCACTGAAACCTTGCGCAT
>JALZUX010000570.1 GCA_023301405.1 Granulosicoccaceae bacterium
CGGACAGCCACTTAGTTGGGCATGGAAAATTTGTTGGTGGTTTTTGCTATGATAATAACCATCTGATAATGAGTGATCAATATGTTCGATGAATTCAAAAAGTTTGCTCTTGGTGGCAACATGGTCGACATGGCTGTGGGTATTGTGATCGGCGCAGCCTTTGGCACTATCGTCTCAAGCCTGGTTGAGGATATCATTATGCCGCCAATAGGGTTGTTGCTCGGTGGTGTCGATTTCAGTGCGATTTTTACGGTCCTCAAAGAAGGGACGACTGCAGCTCCTTATGCGTCGCTTGCTGCTGCGAAGGCGGCCGGGGCAATAACGGTAAACTGGGGCAGTTTTATAAATACGCTGATTAGCTTTTTTATTGTTGCTGCTGCCATCTTTATGGTGGTTAAGCTCATTAATAAAGCAAAGGCGCAGCAGGAAACTACTGATTCTGATCCTCAACTAGAGCTACTGGCGGAAATCAGAGATCTTTTAAAGCAGAAATAAATGTGCCCTTTTGATCGATACCCGCCCAAGGGTTTTTGAAATGTGCGAAAGATTTCTCAGCCAATTACCTGGATGTTTGTCGGGCTTTTTGTGTCTCTGCTAAGCATGTTGTTGTGAAAAACTTCTTTAAATTGCGACTGGGGTTTTTCCTGTTGGCGCTGTTTACCGGGTTGCTAGTCGGAGTGGCGACCGTTGCGTTGATTCAAGGCATTGCGGTCTTGCAAGATGTTCTTTTTGCGCGCACTTATGAAACAGATCGAATCTCATGGCTTGCTAACAAGTCTGATTGGACCATCGTGCTAGCGCCAGTGTTTGGCGGCATTATCGTTGGTCTTATCCTTCGACACATACCAGATAAACGCTTTCATGGAATTGCAGATGTGATGGAGGCAAGCGCGCTGCGAGCAGGAAAAATGGATGTCCGTTCAAGTGGTGTGGTGGGGCTGGCAACTTTGGTGTCATTAGGTTCAGGGGCTCCATTGGGTCGTGAAGGCCCGGCAGTGCATATTGGGGCATCTCTCACAGCATGGCTTGCTGATCAGCTTGGGCTTGCCCGTACACAGTCAATTACTTTGCTTGGTTGTGCCGCCGCCGCCGCTGTGACTGCGTCCTTTAATACGCCTATAGCTGGCGTTTTGTTTGCGCTTGAGGTGGTCGTTGGTTACTACTCATTGCGAGTGTTTGCGCCGGTAGTAATCTCTGCGATGGGTGCTGTAATCGTGCGTCACAGTGTGTATGGAAATCTTCCAGAATTTAGTCTGCCCGACTATGCAATAGGTTCACTGTGGGAGTTGCTTGCTTTTGCTGTATTGGGGTTTGTAGCGGCGATGGTGGTGCAATGCTTCATCATGATGGTTATCGCAACTCAGTGGTCATGGAAGAAAGTCAATTCACCTGTTTGGATACGACCCGCTGTGGCCGGGTTGATTGTGGGAGTGCTGGCGTTGAGTTATCCATTGATACTAGGTGTGGGTTATGAGGGGACATCTCTGGCTTTAAATGAAAAACTTGAAGTAACCCTGCTGCTTGGCTTGCTATTGGCTAAATTGATTGGATCAGCGGTTGCAATCGGCAGTAGCTTAGCTGGCGGTGTGTTTAGTCCAGGCCTTTTTATTGGTGCGATGCTTGGTGGGACATTCTGGTATTTAATTAATACGTTTATACCATTGGACAGTTCCAGTCAGGGTGTCTATTCGGTCGTTGGAATGGCAGCGGTAGCGTCTGCGATGTTAGGCGCTCCTATCTCGACGCTATTGATTGTTTTTGAGCTAACGGTTGACTACGACTTGGTCATTGCGGTGATGTTGGCCTCAGCCATGGCCAGTACGTTTATGCAGTTGATGCCGCATGGGTCTTTTTTTCGTTGGCAGCTGGCAAAGCGTGGAGTCAACCTGAACACCGGGCGTGATCAGAGCCTTTTGCGGACCCGGACTATCGACAATTTAGTGACAACAAATTTTATTGAAACTGGACCAGCGGCCTCACTGGTGGATATAGAGGCTGCTATGTTTGCCGTAAAGCGATATGTAGCGGTTATTATTAACGAGGACGGAGAGTTTATCGGTAGCTTGTCGACAGAAGATATTGTTGCAGGAGGCGCGGCAGATGGTCGTGATACGCTGTGTGAAGTAGTGATGAATGATGTCACTCATGCCATACCCTACAGCACAAACTTGCTGGCGGCGTTGCAAACCTTTAATGAGCTTGAATCGAATTATGCTCCGGTGACAAAAATGGGTGACGAGCAGGTAGAGGTGATTGGTGTGCTCTACAAAAGCGACGTACTGCGGGTACTTTATGAACTGGTGCGTGAGGCGCGCTCTGAAGAGTACGGAGTTAATTAAATATACGGAGTAATTGCTCACGCTGCTGAATTTAACAGCGTGAGCTTTACTGCAGGTGTTCTAGCTGACGCTTACGTATTTCCCTTCAGCGTTCAGGTATTCGCTGCCATCTTGTTGATAGAACGTTTCATTGCCACTATCGAGCAGTACTTTAAGCATGCCATCGATTTTTCCTCCACTAGCACTTACTTTGTCAGCAAATTTCTTTGCGCCAATGGAATCGATTAACTCAAAAGGACCTTCAGCCCAGTTGAATCCCCACTTCATGGCGCGGTCAACGTTAACAATATCATTTGAAATTTCGGGGACTAATGCGCTGGCGTAACTCAGCGTGCTGCTCATTAGATCCCATGCGAATTTACCTTCGTCATCGTCACTGAACATCAGTGTTTTAATGTCGTTGTGTTGGTCGTCAAGGCTTGCTGGTTGCATGGCGCGCCATGCTTCATTGCTTAGGTCAAATACTTCCATAGATTTTGAGCCATCATCGCTTTTTATCATTTTATAAAAACCACCGCCGGTTTTGCGCCCGAGCTGTTTGTTTTTAAGCATGTTTGATTCTGCGGACGGCATAGTGAGGTAAGCGCGCCCCGGATCGGTTGCCGGTAAATTGGTGTCGAGGTTCTTTGATACGAAATTCATGACGTCAAGGCCTATCAAGTCAATTAGACCGTAAAGACCGGTCGGCGGCAGTCCCACCGGTTTTGACATCAGTGCATCAGCAGTTTCCATACTGATATTGGCTTTGTTTGCTTTATGTAGGCCCGCTAACATCCAAAAGCAGCCGATTCGATTGGCGATAAAATTAACAGTGTCTTTTGCGTAGACAGTCCCTTTGGCAAGGGGGCCATCAAAAAAGCCTGCCAGCCGGTCTGTTACATCAGTGTCAGTTTTGCTGCCGGGAATCAGTTCTACTAACTTCATTATATGTACGGGGTTAAAGAAGTGAGTAACTGCGATGTCGCGCTGCATTCTTTCGGGCATGCCCTGGTAAATATCACGCAACGGTATGCCGGAAGTATTGGTTGAGAGGATGGACCCGTCCTTGCGGATCGACTCTAGTTTGCTAAAGAGGTCTCGTTTGATTTGTAGGTTTTCAACCACCGCTTCGCAAATCCAATCACACGCAGAAATAGTTGCAAGGTCTGTATCCAGTGAGCCGGCGGTTATATTTTTTGCTTGATCTTCAGTGATTACCGGGCGCTTTCCTGTGCATAGGCGATCGATGCCTTGTTGCGCGATTTCAGTTTTGACATCCAACAAAACGACGTCGCAGCCGATCGAAGCGCATAACCCTGCAATGCCGGCACCCATGGTGCCGGCGCCAATAACGGCGACTGATTTTATAGGTGCTGGCATTTAATAGTTCCGGTTTAATTTGAGCTAGGGTTCGGCGGCGAGTGTAGTTTACTTGATCGTCGGGCACCAGTGAATCCCGCATTCTGATAGAATTTCGCCTCTATATACGGGATAGACTCATGGCTCGACATATTGAATTTGACACATTAATGCTGCACGCCGGGCAACAGCCTGACCCGGCGACTGGCGCTCGTGCTACGCCGCTATATCAAAGCACTTCCTTTGTTTTTCAGGATACTGAGCATGCAGCCTCACTTTTTAACGTCGGCCGTGCCGGGCATGTTTATTCGCGAATTTCAAATCCGACGGTAGCAGTACTTGAAGAGCGCATGGCAGCGCTGGAAGGGGGAGTTGGTGCTGTGGCAACAGCCAGTGGCATGGCGGCAATCCATTTGGCGATCACAACACTGGTAGGCGCCGGCTCGCATATTGTTGCGTCCCGTGCTTTGTACGGTGGTACTCACAACTTACTTGCCTACACGCTACCTAGGTTTGGTATTGAGACCACTTTTGTTGACCCGCAAAACCCTGATGAATGGCGCGCGGCAATGCGGGATAACACAGGCCTTTGCTTTGGCGAAGTTGTGGCCAACCCGGGTTGTGAGGTTTTGAGTATCTCCGTGATTGCTGACATCGCACATGAGCATGGAGTGCCACTGGTTCTTGATTCTACGCTGACGCCGCCCTGCCTGATTAAACCGTTTGAGCATGGTGCTGATATCGTTATACATTCCTTGACTAAGTTCATTGGCGGTCACGGTGTAGCAGTCGGTGGTTGTGTGGTCGATTCTGGAAAGTTTGACTGGAAAGCCTCTGGTAAATTCACCCAGTTGTCTGAACCGTATGAAGGATTTCACGGGATGAACTTCGTCGAAGAGTTTGGGCCAGCGGCATTTATCATGAGGGCGCGAAAAGAGGGGTTGCGTGACTTTGGCGCCAGTCTTAGTCCGGCAAATGCATTTTATTTGCTGCAGGGCTGCGAGACGTTATCCATGCGAATGCAACGCCACATAGAAAACACCAGGGCGGTGGTGAGCTTTCTTGTTGAGCAGGAAGCGGTCGAAAAGGTCGCCTACCCCGAATTGCCTGATCACCCGGATCGCGAGCTTGCGGCCATATTGTTGCCAGATGGTTGCACCGCTGTGTTTAGTTTTGAGTTGAAAGGGGGGCGTGATGCAGGGCGTCGTTTTATAGAGAAGCTGAGCTTGTTTTCACACTTGGCGAATGTCGGAGATGCTAAATCGTTGGTTATTCACCCGGCAAGTACCACGCATAGCCGCATGGATGCAGCGTCGCTTCGTGAGGCTGGAATTTCTGAGGGGTTAGTTCGTTTGTCGATTGGGCTGGAAGATAAGCGCGATCTCATCGACGATCTCAAGCGCGGGCTTCGCGCATCACAAAAAGGAGCCCGGTAATGATTGTTGATTATGAAGGACATTCAATTTTCATCGCCAACGGTGGTGGTGCTGCTTACCACCCTGATTCCCCAGCAGTGTGCTTTATCCATGGCGCCGCCATGGATCACTCCATTTGGACTCTGTTTTCCCGATATTGGGCTAAGGCGGGTTACAACGTTGTTTCTATTGATCTGCCCGGTCATGGTCAATCGAATGGCCAGCCCCTGACGAGCATCGAGCAGACGGCTGACTTTGTCACCGGTGTGCTCAGCCAACTGCAAGTAACAGAGGGATTGCATTTGGTGGGGCATAGCATGGGGTCGCTGGTGGCGCTTGAGTGTGCGAAGCGAATTACCACCACCCGCTGCGTGGCGATGTTGGGAACGTCTTACCCGATGGTGGTAGGTCAGCCGCTTTTAGATGCTGCGCAAGCCAACGATCATAGCTCGATTGATATGATTTCGTTGTTTGGCCATAGTTTCGGGTCACAGTTAGGTGGTAATCCAGTTGCCGGTATTTTTATACAAAACCTTGCCGAGCGTCTCATGGAGCAGGCGGCAGATGGTGTCATGTACACCGATTTGAATGCATGCAATAACTACAAAGGGGGCGAGCAAGCTGCAACATCCGTAGATTGCCTGGTGGGGCTTGTGTTGGGTGAAGAAGATCAAATGACATCGCCCCGCGCGGCTGCCAAGTTTGCAGAAACCTTTACTAACGCGAAAATTATCCAAATAAAAGATTGTGGTCATATGATGATGACTGAAAAACCGGAGCTTTCGCATCAGGCACTGGTTGAGCTGTTCGAACTGAGCTCGCCGCAAACTGCAGGTAGCAGTTAATGACAGCTGCTCGGTTTAACAAGATAAAAGCCTGTCTCAACAGGCGTCAGCCCGATTTGACTGTGGTAACCGACAATGTCCTTAAACCGCATAATGTTTCAGCGATTATGCGTACGTGTGATGCGGTAGGAGTGCATGCGTTTCACGCCATAATGCGCACTGATAAAGGCTATCGGGCGCGTAGTGGTATTGCGATGGGGAGTGATAAATGGCTGGATGTGCATGTGTACGACAACGCCGAAGCAACGATACGACAACTGCAAGGTCAGGGATTTTCTGTCGTGGCAGTGCACAAAAGCGATCGTTCGAATGATTTCAGAGAGATTGATTATTGTCAGAAGACTGCGGTGTTGTTTGGTGCGGAGTTGTTTGGTGTCAGCGAAGCGGCAGCCAACCTTGCAGACAGCCACGTATCAATCCCTATGCAAGGAATGGTTGAGTCATATAACGTGTCAGTAGCGGCGGCGGTGGTGTTGGTCGAGGCGCAGCGGCAGCGCTCAGTGGCGGGGTTGTACGATTGTCGGCATCTTGATGATGAAACCTACAAACGGACCCTGTTTCGTTGGTATCGCCCGGTTGAGGCAGCGTTCTGCGATCAACATCGCCTTGTCTATCCTGAGATTGATGGTCAAGGAGATTTGGCAGAGCCTGAAGAGTTTCAAAAGCGACGTAAAGCTGCTGAGCGTACTGAAAATGATTCAATCTGAAAATAAAGTGATACAGGTGGGTGACAAGCTGGTAAGTTTTGCGACATAATAGACATAACAGTCTCGCAATGTTTGACGCAGGACTGTGATTTAGCCAAATTCTGCAAAACAACACAATAAAGAGATTGTTGACATGACAGCAAGTAAATTGCAAAAGGTGGGAGTCGCTATCGCCTTCGGGCTGTTTGCCACTGGGGTTGCGGAGTCGCAAGATTCCAGCAAAGAAACCTTGAGTTTGTATCCACCTGACGCACAGCCAGGCGAGTGCTACGCGAAAGTGTTAGTCCCGGCGAAATACGATGTCGTTAGCGAAAAAGTACTGAAGCGTGAAGCCAGCGAAAAAGTCACCATTATCCCTGCGAAATTCGAATGGGTAGAAGAGCGCGTTCTGGTGAAGGAAGCGAATGAGGTCGTTACCGTGCAACCGGCCACCTTTAGATGGCTTGAAGAGCGAGTTATGGTTGAGCCTGCAACCACTCGATTGGTGTCAGTGCCAGCGGTTTATGAAACCGTCTCTGAACGGGTGCTTGATCGCCCTGAACAGACGGCCTGGAAGAAAGGTCGCGGGCCTATTGAAAAGATCGACAACACCACCGGTGAAATTTTATGTTTGGTGGTAGAGCCAGCTACCTTCAAAACGATTAACAGAACTGTTGTCAAGACACCAGCGTCAGCCCGTCAAATCGATGTGCCACCTGTATTCAAAACTATTCGAAAGCAGGTGGTAGATACACCGGCAAAAGTGCTGAAATCATCGGTACCGGCAGAGTTCTCAACGATCCGTGTTCGTAAGATGGTTGAGCCCGCTCGGGAAGATCGCAACAGCTTGCCTGCTGAGTTCCAGACGGTAACTAAGCGAGTCAAGGTGTCTAGCGAAAGAATGAGCTGGCAGTCCATCTTGTGTGAGACGAACGTCAACGAAGAAGTTATTGCTCGAATTCAGCAAGCACTTGCGACCAAAGGGTTTAACCCGGGTGACATTGATGGTGTGTTAGGTAGCGCTACATTGAGTGCGGTAGAGGCCTTTCAACGAGCCAATAGCCTTGCCAGGGGTGGTGTGACAATGGAAACCTTGAAAGAGCTGAATGTGAGTCTGCGTTGATTTGAAGCTAGAGTCTTGTCAAAAAAATCCCGCCTAGTGCGGGATTTTTTAACTAGCAATAGTTTTTGCTAGTTATGATTTGTTGACTTCATCGAGGGTAGTGAAAATCTTATCACGAATGGATTCAACTTCACCGATTCCAATCACCCGATTGTATACTGGTGCTCCCTCTGTGTTTGCCTCTGCCCAAGACTGGTAGTAGTTGATCAGCGGAGAAGTCTGCCGGTGATACACGGCCAGTCGGTTGCGGACTGTTTCTTCTTCGTCATCAGCCCTTTGGACCAGTTCTTCACCGGTAATATCGTCAACGCCCGCTTGTTTGGGTTGGTTGTAGATCAAATGATAAGTTCTGCCGGAAGGTAGATGGGTGCGGCGACCGCTCATTCGTTTGACGATTTCCTCGTCGTCGACCGCAATTTCAATGACGGCATCAATAAAAATATGGCTGTCTTTAAGGGCATCTGCCTGTCCGATAGTCCGTGGAAATCCATCAAGGAGAAAGCCTTCCTTGCAGTCATCTTGTTTGATGCGTTCTCTAACAAGCTCAATGATTACATCGTCGGAGACTAAATTACCGTTGTCGATGACTTCTTTCGCTTTTTTCCCAATTTCTGTACCTTCTTGGATGGCAGCTCTTAGCATGTTTCCGGTAGATACTTGCGGAATTTTGTATCGCTCCATAATGTAGGTGGACTGGGTTCCTTTCCCAGCACCCGGACCTCCAAGTAATATAATTCGCATGTATAGGCAACCTTTAATGATAGAAATCTTGTTGTGGCACCAGTTGAGCTTCTAATTTAGAAAGACAACGCCAGATACCCAGTAATTTATGGATACTACGCTGTACTTGCAACTAATCTTTGCATCACTCCCACTTGCCAGAGCCAAAACAGCACCGAATGAGTGCAATATCAACCCATGAAAACACCGATCACACGCGACAGTCTGCCCGGCCTTCGGCAGGATATAGTATTCGAAGAAAGTTTCAATGACTCAACTCTTGTGTTTCACACCACCTGGGGGCTGTTCTCGCCTCGAGAAGTTGACTCTGGTACCAAATTGTTGCTTGAGCACGTTGACGTGGCGCATAACGCCCGCATCCTTGACCTTGGCTGTGGCTACGGGGCGCTTGGTTTGCCGCTGGCAGCCACTAACCCTGGCGCGCACGTGACAATGGTAGATAAAGATTTTGTAGCAGTAGAGTATTGTAAAAAAAACGCAGAATTGAATAATTTAAGCAATGTCGAGGTGGTGCTGAGCAATGGATTGAACCAGGTTGCTGATGGCGACTTTGATGTGGTTATTACTAACTTGCCAGCTAAATCTGGCAAGGAGTTGTACTACTTGATGTTTTATGACACTCAAGCCAGGCTCAAGCCCGGTGGCAGTTTTTATATAGTCACCATTACCGGTTTGCGGGGTTTTGTGAAACGAACGTTCAATGAGATATTCGGCAATTATTCAAAATTGAAGCAGGGGCCCGTTTACACTGTGGCGATGGCTAAGCGTTAGGGCGCAGATCATCTGCTTGATGGTTTCTTGGCCTCTCACTTTGACTGCTGCGGGTTGCCCTTGTGCAGATCGTGCCACTACAGCGAGGCGGCTTGGTTGGTACGGTCAGTTTTGCGTCAGGTTGGGCAGCTGAAAAAATTCAACCGCGTTTTGAGTCGTTTGTTGGGCAATTTCTAATTCAGATTCAGGCCGCGCCGCGCTAATAGTGCGTAGCACCTCAGGCAGGGTGCAAGGCTCGTTTCGTCGGGTTTTGGGTTTCGGTAGTATTGATCTTGGCATTAGGTAAGGCGCGTCGGTCTCGATCATGAGCCGGTTTAGCGGGATAGATTTTACGCAATGTAGCAGGTGAGTGCCGCGCCTCTCATCGCAGATCCAGCCCGTGATCCCGATGTGACAGTCCAGTTCAAGGTAGTCTTGCAGCGCCTCGGCAGTATCGGTGAAGCAATGGATTACGATTTTTTCAAGCTCACTGCGGTGTTCTTTTAATATGGCCAGAAAGGTCTGATGCGCATCACGTTGGTGTAAAAATAACGGCTTACGGAATTTTTTTGCAAGCTCAATGTGGGCAATGAATGAGCTTTGTTGTTTTTCACGTGGAGAAATATCACGAAAGAAGTCCAGCCCGGTTTCTCCAACGGCCGCAACCTCCGGGGCTGCAATCATTGTGGTTAGTGCTGAACTTGCATTGTCATTAAATTGTTCGGCGTAGTGCGGATGTATGCCGGCGGTTGCTGAGAAAAGCGTTGGGTGTCTGCGTGCTAGTTCAATAGCTTTTTGACTTTGGTCAAGATCAGAGCCAGTCACTATCATGTGGGCAACATTGGCCTGCTTTGCCCGTAAAACGCACTGATCAAAATCAACATGAAATGATTCGTGAGTGAGGTTTGCGCCAATATCAATCACGGGCTTGATAGCGGGAGATACGTTAAACAAAATAGTTGCCTTGTTTATAAAGTTTTATTGATTGCTCAACGGATTTTTTCTATGGCGTGCTGTGCTGTAAAGCGTGTAGAGTAAGTTTATAATACCCCATACAAATCTCTTCACAACCAGGTTGCAAGATTGTCTTTGAAGAATCCAGTATTGATGTTAACCATTGCCTTTTCTTGTGTTAAGGGTGCGATAAAAACTGATCATAATGTGGTGTGGCGCTTTTGTTGTGCCTTTGTTGTGTTGGTATCTATTTCATTCAATGCCGCTGCATCCAACCTTGATTCGGCAGCTCTCGGTGAGAAAATAAAATCTAATTATCAACAGCAAAGGCAAATGTATTTGCAGTTGAATGATCTAGTAAAAGGCGGTCGGCACGCGATGGCTGCAGGCCGAGCGGATGAGCTAAAAGGCTACCCGCTGTCGGGGCATTTCGAGTACTTGCTTCTTCGAAAAACAATTAGTGATAGCCCTGCTCCGGTGGCTTTACTTGGGCAGGTGCACGCTTTGCGAAAGCAGCATAAGGATGATCGATCTCACCGTCGGCTATTGGGTCTTTTGAAAAATCGTGCGGTGAAACTTGATCGGTGGAAAGATTATTCCGCAATCGCTAGTGCTGCCAATGCACCAACACATCCTTGTGATGATCTGCTAGCCAGAGTGAAAAACAAACAGATAAAATCATTTGATGCTGCTGCCGGTGAGTTGTGGGCGTCTCCTGCCAAGCACACAAGAAATTGTGATGCCGCATTCGAGGCAACTATCAAGCAAACTGGTGATGTTCCCACGGGTGCTTTATGGCAACGTAGTGTGGCACTGCTGCTTAGTGGAAAAAAGGATAAGGTACGTGATTTACTGAGTTACTACAGCTTGCGCGACAGGCGCATAGTAGAGCAATGGATTAACCTGATTGATGATCCAGAACAGCTTATTAAGTCTGAGGCAATGCAAGGCAAAACCCAGCATCATCGGCGACTGGTTAAGTTTGTACTGCGGCGTTGGGCTCGTGAGGATTTATTGGCTGCCAGCCGTTTTTGGGTCCAGTCGGGAACAAGCTTCGGCTTCAGTAACGCAGATGTAAGCGACATCGTTGGAGACTATGCGGTTCTTGCAGCAAAGCGAGGTATGCCTGAGGCCGTTGATATGCTAGAAGCCGCTAGTGGCGATAACCGTGGAGTGCGCTATTGGCGAATTCGTATGGCGCTGCGTGAACAAAACTGGCGGTCTGCTGTTCTGCAACTGGAACGCCTAACGGCAGAGGAAAAGAAATCCGGTCGATGGCAATACTGGAGGGCGCGAGCCCTAGCCGAGCTTGGCTACACTGGCGCGGCGCATAAGATCTATAAGCAATTGGCCATCGAGGTTAATTACCACGGATTTCTGGCAGCAGATCAGTTAGGGCTCAGTTACCAGATAGACGTGAGTGATCCACAAGCTAGCAAAGAAGAAATAGATAAGCTTTTACAAAACCCACAAATTGCTAGGGCGCTAGAGTTTTTTCTGGTTGATATTGGTTGGGAGGGGCGGCGAGCATGGAATAACGCGCTTGTGGATGCCAGCGATCGTGAAATGTTAGCGGCGGCGCAAATAGCGTTGTCGGTTGGTTGGTATGATCGCGCTTACGCAGCGATAAAACGCACCAGCTTGAAGTCTGCGCTCAGCTATCTGTTCCCAACGCCACATACCGAGCTGGTGAGTCAGACAGCGGCACTGAACTCAGTAGCAAAGGCTTTTGTATATGGAGTCATACGGCAGGAAAGCGGGTATATTCCTGATGTGAAATCTTCAGCCGGGGCGGTGGGCTTAATGCAACTGATGCCCGCGACTGCTAAAGACATGGGGAAAAAACTGGGCGTTAACGCACCTGCATGGAAGCTGATTGACAGTGAGTTCAACATCCGTCTTGGCATTCAGTATCTGAATTTGGTGCTGCGTCGATTTGACGAAAATACAGTACTGGCAGCAGCGGCTTACAATGCAGGGCCGCATCGCGTTAAGCAGTGGATTTTGGGTGAAGCGCTGCCCGCAGATGTGTGGGTTGAAACCATCCCTTTTGATGAAACACGGGACTATGTGAAGGGCGTATTGTTTAATACCACGGTATCGGACTGGCGTTTTAAGAGCGGAGCGCTTACGCGGCTGAACATGCGTATGCCCGATGTTAAGTCACCAGGCTGATCTGCCAATTATTTATGAGCGGGAAAGTTGTATCAATCTTCGCTTACTGCGCTGACCCGCCACGGCACTCCGGAGAAGCAGAAGCAGACTCGCCTCTTAGGGTCCACTCTTCAGGTGTGTATGTGTGTAAGGCTAGCGCATGAATACTACCGCTGAGTTCTTCTTTTAGCAGCTTGTTCACTGTGCGGTGTCGGGCCAGTAATTTCATGTCGGTGAATTGATCACTCACAACTACCACGCGAAAGTGAGATTCCGAATTGGGTGGTACATTGTGCATGTGGCTTTCGTTTTGGATGTCCAAGTGAATATTGGGTAGGCCATCGCTGAGTTTTTTTTGAATGGTGTTTTGAGTGTTCATTGTTTAGAGTCCGGGGCCTCAAGTGAATTAGTGTCACCCAATTGACTTGGGTTGAGTGGAATTAGCCATGCAGGCGCTTTTAGAAATTTACTATTGCATCGGCTCGGGTTTATTGGTCGGTTTCTGGTATAATACCCGACATTTTGATGGGCAAGAATTTCTATGTCGCAGCTACAACTTAGCGGTAAATTGATACAAGATGTAAAGGAATTACTGGCTACTCATGATCCGGCAGCGACCGATCCCGGTGTTGCATCCCAATACTTAAGCGCTGTGATTGGCTTTATGTTGGGGCACGAGGATATGCCGGATGCTCAAAAGCAAGAGATTCTTGAAGAGCTAATGGCGTTTGCCAATCATGTTGCTTCCGATGTGCAGCGGCAAAAAACACAGGAAGCTCAGTCAGCTTCTGGTGTTTGGAAACCCGGAAACTCCTAATTTCCAATTAGTTATTAATCTAAAGCTTACTAACCAACAATGAGAGGGTTCTTTAAATGGCCAATGCAACAGCGCGGCACATACTTGTTGATACTGAAGAAAAGTGTCTTGATTTAAAAAAACAAATAACTGATGGCGGTGATTTTGCAGCGCTGGCGTCTGAGCATTCCAGTTGCCCATCTGGCAAGTCTGGTGGCGATCTTGGATCTTTTGGTCCGGGCCAGATGGTTAAAGAATTTGATGAGGTTGTATTCAACGAAGCTGTTGGTGAGGTTCATGGACCGGTTAAAACGCAGTTTGGTTATCACCTTCTAGAAGTCACGTCACGTAGTTAAAGACAAAAGGCGCTACCGCAACCAGCGGTAGTGCTGTTCCCCGCCTGTGAGATTCGCCGGTCGTCGTCTCTCCTGCATGAAAAATAAGCCGTAGTTTTCGGGCGGTTGCCTGCAGTGTGCCGAGGGCCGATCGAGATCTGTCTTTGGGTGGTAGTATTTTGCACTCTTTGGCTTACGGAGTCGGTGTTCTTTATTTTGAATGCCAAGCACTTTTCAAATGAACAACAAGCTAAATTCAGTTGAGATAAAAAGCAATATGATCTCCATGATGGCGGTCGTGTTGCGTGATGTAGATCTTGAGCAGATAGCGTTAGGGCTGCAGGGGCGCATAGATCAAGCCCCGGCGTTTTTTAAGAATACGCCAGTAATCGTAGACTTTTCAAATGTCTCAATTGATTTCAGTTTTGATTTTAATTCGCTCTTCAAGCTGATCCGGCAGCGGCAGCTTTTGCCTGTTGCCGTTCGTGGAATTCCCCTTGAGTTAGGTGAAAGTATGCAACAAGCGGGGGTGCCTGTTGTAGAGCAAGCAGTCGCGCCTACAGTGCGACGGGGCAGGGCGGGGAAAACGTTGATCATCAGCGAAGCCATCTCTGATGATCAGCAGTGCTTTGCTCAGGACAGCGACCTTGTCGTGTTAGCGTCTTGCCATGCTGGCGTTGAGTTGATTGCCGATGGCAACATTCACGTATACGGCGCCTTGCGAGGGCCGGCTGTTTGCGGTGCTCATGGTGATACTGATGCAAGAATTTTTTGCACGGCACTTGAGACTGGTTTGGTGTCGGTGGCTGGCCACCCCTATCTGTTGGACAATATTCCCGAGGAACTAAAGAACTGTCTGGTGCAGGTTCGGCTAAGCAACGGGCAAGTTTTGATCGAGCCATTGGGCCCTTAACAGGTAAATCCGACTTGCTGCCT
>JALZUX010000571.1 GCA_023301405.1 Granulosicoccaceae bacterium
CCGATCCACACAGCAACAAAATTCATTGATCCATCACAGCAACGCAGCCAGCATCCACTTGAGTGGCTGGCCAAGAATGAGGGTCCGTTGCGAGGGGCTGAGATATCGAGTCAGATATTTCTGATCAATAAAGGCGAATAGTCATTCTTCTTTAACGATATTAATCGTAATGGCTGGCTGAAAGACTGCGAACGCAGTAGATTCTAGTTCTCGGATTGCCACCTTAAAGCCTTGCTCAGGATACTTCTGCCTTAACACCAATTGGCTCAGCCGAGTACACACCACAAGTCTTAGCCATATCAACTAAGTCTGCCAGCGACCGAGCTTGCATTTTGGCCATGACTCGTGCCCTGTGGTCATCGACAGTTCGATGACTGATATCAAGCTCTTTGGCTATCACTTTGTTTGACGTATCAGCAGCGCCAGCAACCAACCGGGTCATCACGTCTTTTTCGCGCGGCGTTAGCAACTCATAATAACCCTGTATTTCAGAGGCATGCTTCGCACTATCGTGAAGCTTAACGGCCGCTGCAAACGCTGCCTCCAAGCGCTCCACTAACATTTCTACCGGATAGGGTTTTTCTAGAAAGTCAATCGCCCCCTTTTGAATGGCTGTCACCGACATTGGAATATCTCCGTGCCCGGTAATAAATATTATCGGCAACGGTATTTGCTTTTCTGCAAGTATGTTTTGCAATTCCAAGCCGTTTATCCCGGGCATTCTCACATCAAGCACTAGGCATCCGGGGGCCTCGTGACGATAGCTTGTCAAAAAAGCCTCAGCACTCGCGTAACTTGAAACTACAAACCCACGCTGCTCCAAGGATCTTGTCAAAGCTTTGCGCACGGCCTTGTCGTCGTCAACTATGTAAACTGCTTTTTCTGGTGATTGCATGTGTTACCTCTTTATTACCGGTAAAGTAAAATGAAATGTTGTCATACCGTTTTCCGGCTCATCCAACCATAGCCGCCCACCATGAGCCTCAACAATTGAACGGCTTATAGACAAGCCCATTCCCATACCATCTACTTTCGTGGTTTGAAACGATCTAAACAAATTGCGCTCGACGTCCGGGCCAATTCCGGGGCCAGTATCCTGAACAGAGACCTTGATGAAGTCGTGATCATCCTGAGCCGTCGTTATATAAAGTTGCCGCAACTCACTATCATGACTCCGAATTGCCTCAACCCCATTTCTTTCCAGATTAACCAATACCTGCTGAATTTGCACAGCATCAATCAACAGACCGGGCAGATTTTCCGATAACTGCAGCCGAACATCAACATTGTGCTCACGTGCTTCCGGATGCGTTAGGCGCACAGTATCAACTACCAGTTGATTTATATCGACACTACTATTGCTGACACCCGGTGAATCCTTACGCACCATCTGCCTCATGCTATGAATGATACCGCCTGCTCGTTGAGACTGTTCATATATATCTGAAACTATCTCCATCACCTCTGAGTCTGGGCCCTCCCGCTCCTTCAAACTCGACAACAACGCATCGCTATTGTGACTAATAGCAGTCAACGGCTGGTTTAGTTCATGGGCCAGTAAGGTCGCCAATTCCCCGGCAGTGGTTAATCTAGAGAAATGAGCAAAATCCGCACGAAGTTTTCTGTCCTGGTTTTCCAGGTTTCGCCGATCGGTTATATCTTCGTAAACCAGCACGGCATAGCCAAGGCCGTTTGATTCAAAGGTGGTCAGATGAATAACCATCCAGCGCAGACGATCCGGTGATTCACACTGGCACTGAAACTCATAATGCAAGCTGGCTTGCTTGCCGGACAACACCTCGGCAACTTTGCTGCTGGCCATGTCAAAACAGCGCAATTCCTCTGCCGGCCGGGCAACAAATGCTTCAAGATAATGCCCCCCGACTCCACCCGCAGTAACACCGTCCCCGCAATAGGCCCTCCACGCCTGATTGCTTACCTTGATCTGCCCGTGGGTATCAAGGATGGCAATATTAGAAGCCATCGCATCAAGTGAAATGCTCAGGAACTGCTCAGAATCCCAAAGCGCCTCTTCAGCTTGTTTTCGCCCCAGGGTTTGCGCCTGAATAAGCTCTCGATAAACGGCCTCAAGCTCAGTTTCGATGTCTATGCGCTTAGTGATATCGCGCCCGATACCACGATATCCAGCAAACTTACCATCAACAGCAAACAGCGGCTTACCGCTCATCGATATGACACGGCACTCCCCCTCGGGAGTGACCCAATCTGTCTCAAACTCTGCAAATTCCTGCCGTGCGGTTAAGCGGTCGGTCGGCCAGTGAACATCCGCCACCTGATTGTTATACGCGGTAAAAATTGATTCATGCTCAGTATCAAGCGCTTGATTGTCAGCTTTTAATGCACGGCCAGACAACACATTCAGTTTGAGTTCTGCGGTCATTTCCCAAAACCAGTCAGCGCCTATATCAGCGAAATCAGTAATACGCTGGGCAAAATTTTCTTGGTCTTTTCTAAGACGCATTTGCAAATTTCTCTGCCGTACTAGTAAAGCCACAATACCAAGAGCCAACAAAGCAAAAAGACCTAACAGATAGATTAACGACTCACGGAATCGATCCAGGTTATCTGTTTGCTCAGCTATTATTGACGTGTCCACAAGCTGGGTTTCAGATGCAATCAGCCGCAAATGATCATATCTATCTGCCAACCTTTGCGAAGCCATCTTAAGAGCAATAGGAGCAGCCGAAGAATACCCTGGCACACCTTTGGTAATCCATTGCCCTACATCTTCCAATACTGGCTTTACATAAGCATGCGCAGTCGCAGCACCATCAAGCCTTTCAAACGAATACTGGAAA
>JALZUX010000572.1 GCA_023301405.1 Granulosicoccaceae bacterium
ATCGTTTCAAACTGCACGTATTTAGCATTGCCGGTAGGCTCGAAACGCTTCAGTAGGTCGGCCAGTGGGAATCCTGCCCAAGGGATCACCATTGACCACGCCTCTACGCAACGCAAGCGATAAATACGCTCTTCATTACTGTGTGGCTTGAGAATATCTTCAAGCGTGTAAGTGCCCGGCTTGGCGCACTCACCGGCAATTTCAACCGACCACGGATCAGTGATCAGTCGCTCAGCATTTTTTTTCGGATCACCCTTATCAGTGCCCAACTCATAAAAATTGTTGTAACTGGTGGCTTGATCTTCAGAAGTTAGCATTTCTTTAGTGCTGTCAGGCCAACTGCCCACCGACCCTAATGGCGGCACTGCGGCAACAGCTGCAGAACCCGGCAACATACCGGCAGAAGTCGCACCAATAGCAAGACCGGCAGCCGCTAAAAATTCGCGACGTCGTTGAAACACATCTTCCGGGGTAATTTCGGAAGATTTAATTTTTTCAGATTTCTTAATGATGACTGGCATGCTGTCTCCTTCGAAGTAAACTACGCCAAATTCAGGCCGCATTGGCATTAATTTTCTAACAATATAATCACGGTTCGCTAAATGTAGCGCCGCTGCGATGAGTGTGCACTCCTGCAAGTGAACGAAGCGGGAATGTAATCAGTATAGATCGGCTGCGGCGGTTCACCAAAAAACCCGCGGCCGTAAGGCACAGTCAACTAAAAATTAACCAACAACCTTCTTGGATTAATTAGCCAATTTTCAGTCACTGCAAAAGCTCGCATGATTCTTGTGTGCACCCGCCACACCCGGCAAAAGCGTCACAAAAACATCGCCAATCTGAATATGCATTATTTTTTCAAAATCGCCGCTTGTTTGCCTGACGTTTCCCGCTCGACTGCTAACCTTATGGTACCGCTTTCATGCACAGCACGTGTGGCGGCTAGATAAACCGCAAACTACTAACAATCTGAATCTATGACATCAAATGCGCAAAACAGTTTCGTTGCGACGGAGCAATTTACAGATGCCAGCCAACGGACAGAAGTGGCTAGTATCGGCAATCATGATCAACCTGACGTGGATCAGAAAAATGCAGAAAAATTAACACAACTGCTTCGCAATAAAAGCCTGAAGAACTGGGACAGCAGCAATGTTGATCTACAACTTGCCCCTGCATCTTGTATTGATATCTATCGCGAACTGGTCATCCAGAAGAAAACACTACAACTACTGCCTGATAAAACGGCAAATGACCAGCCCACTGATATCATGGTCAATCAGTTAGGTAAGTTAGCAACTAAGCATCCTGACGGAAAATTGGCGTTGCGTTGCCGCAAAATAGAAATGGAAACTTCTGGCAACAACACGGTTCAATACACACTTTATATGGCGGCCGGCTTCGCAGTCACTACCACGCAGGACGGTAGTAAACAGCGGGTACCCGTTCTACTTATCCCCATCACGGTCGCACGCCTTCGCGGTAGGGGCAGCGCCTATGGAGTATCGTACACCGGTGAAGCGTTGCGGCTAAACCCGAATATCGCGGAATCCTGCGATGCCCATGTTGATCAGCTAGTAAAGCCTTTCGAAAAGGCCTCTGATCTACGCGACTACTTGCGCGGCATGAGCCGAAAACTGCATAAAAACCTGCAATGTCGCATCAGTGCCAATACCGGAATTTTCAGCCTGCAAGCTGACGTACTAAACGATATAACGGCCAATGATCAAACCAACATTGAACTCGATCGAACCCGCCCCGGCATGGATTTCAAACCCCTGCCGCCAACACCGGAAAGCTTCAATGCACAGCTAGCCATTAGAATGCTGCGCTTTATCAATCAGGATCAACTGACAAACGCACTTGAAATGTTTTCTGGTGCACCTACTCAAAGCCAAGCCGACTCAGTGCTTAACTATGATCTTGACATCGAAGCAGAAAAACACGCCAAAACAATGAAATGCGCTCAATGGCTTTGCGAAGTCGGCCTGGGACACTGGCAGCTAACAAGCCTGGCGCAGCTACCCCATCGTATTAAGCAATTGTCAAACGACTTAAAAGCAGTGTGTGAACAGCCATCATTCACCCGACACATCAGACACGAACACCAAACCATCGGAATGATTCAAAGCCTGTACCGCGCACAAAATCGTATCGGTAATGCACCACCGGAAATGCAACACCACGCAATTTCATTGCACGCAGACCCCGACACACGCCTGCTTCTTCAGAAAGCTAAAATTCAGGCGGCTTCCATTGAACATGAAATGGCAACCTTCCAAGAGACATTTCATATGAGTGCAGTGCCAAACAGCACTGCCCTGCACCAGCTGATTAAAGTCATTGCCAAGCGTGAACAATCATCGCAACTTACCAACCCGCAGTACTTCCGCGCTCGCAGACAGCTAAATGAAATACTGAAAACGCATAACGGCCTGGTCACCGATAACGACTTAATCCGGCTAGAGGCACTGGCAAAAACACTGAAGTTTGCCGAGCTATTTGAAGAAGATCCTTACTATCGACGATGCTTTGGATCCCTGTTCCATGGCGTCAGCACCAATTGGCAACGATTGGATTCAGTTGTTGATTTTGCACGTTCATTGTCTTATGACCTTGATTCGCACGAATTGGTTGGCAAACTGACCGAGCAATGGCCGTCTTTCCAAAGAGACTTTGGTGAACTGCAACCCACACTGCGCCCTGCCGCCACCAGTGCGCATAAGCTTTGTAGCTTGATCCCCTTATTCATCAATCAAAACACCGCATTAGACCACGCCGTAAGCACCACTGATAAATTTCACGATAAAGTTTATACCTGGCAGAACTACTTACGAAAATACGTCGCCGACACTTCGTTAACACCGTACGGCATACTGCGATCAGAACAGCATGAGAGCATAGATAGCGCACAGGAAATCGCATTTTCCGAAAACGAATACGACGATAGAATTTATCACCACATTGTCGGTGTTGGTCTGCCCGCAGAAAGTGTGGCCGCGACTGCCGAGTGGCTGATCAATTCAGTAGATCGGCTCAATATTGACCTACCAACCGTGCGTCGTTACCTGGATAGCGAATCACAGTTTGAAGGGCGTCCGACAAGTCGAGGTCTGTAGAACCA
>JALZUX010000573.1 GCA_023301405.1 Granulosicoccaceae bacterium
ACAAAGTAAAACGCCCCTGCAACCAGTATGATCGCCGGGCCTGAAGGCAAGCTGTAGTGGTATGAAAGCAGCAATCCGCTATAACTTGACAGAAGTGCTATAGCGGCCGCCAGTAAAATGAGTCCGCTAATGCGTGTTGTCCAGAATCGTGCGGCGGCTGCCGGTAGAATCATAATGCCCACAGCCATCAGTGTGCCGAGTGCGTGGAAGCCACCGACCAGATTCACTACCACCAGTGTTAAAAATATAAAGTGAGTTATCGCGCTGAGATTGCTGACTGAACGCAAAAACTGCGAGTCGGCGCATTCAAGTACCAGTGGTCTGAAGAACACTGCCAGGGTAAATAACGAGAGCGATGCAATAACGCATAACAGGATTAATGCTGCGTCATCAAGCGCCAGCACAGAGCCAAACAACACATGCATCAAATCGACATTGCTGCCACGGGTAGAAATAATCAACACGCCAAGCGCCAGAGAAATTAGATAAAAAGCGGCGAGGCTTGCGTCTTCACGCAGCGAAGTCATGCGAGTGACATAACCGGAAAGAAGTGCGACAGCCATGCCGGCAACTACACCGCCAATTGTCATTGCTCCCAGTGATAACCCTGACACCAGGTAGCCGACTGCAGCACCGGGTAAAATGGCGTGTGCCATCGCATCACCAGTAAGGCTCATTCGCCGCAGCATTAAAAACACGCCAAGTGGAGTTGCGCCAACAGATACTGCAAAGCAGCCGAGCAACGCACGACGCATAAATCCAAAGTCGGCAAATGGTTGAAACAGTAATTCCCACATCATGACAGGTGTCTTGAGCAGGTGTGGGGTGGGCCGCTGCAGGCCTCGCACATCTGTCGCGCGCGAAATTGATTTTCGGCGGTAAGCACTTTACCAGTCGGGCCATGCGCCACCAGTTCACGAGCCAGTAGCAGCGTGTCCGGAAAATGTGCCCGCACGGCCTCTATGTCGTGCAGCACCGCGACAATAGTGCGACCTTCGCCGTGCCAGCGCTTGATTACGCCAATCAAATCGGCGGTAGTGCCCGCGTCAATGGCGTTAAATGGTTCGTCGAGCAAGACCAGCTGTGAATCCTGTAGCAGCAAACGCGCAAACAGTGCACGCTGCACCTGGCCACCAGACAGAGAGCCGATAGCGCGCTTGTCAAAACCATCCATTCCGACTGCCGCCAGTGCTGCGTCAATGCGGTTTTTGTAGGCTTGACCAATACCTCTGAATGCACCAACCTCGCGCCACAGACCCATGGCCACCAGTTCGCCTACCGATATTGGAAATGATCGGTCGACTTCCGACTGCTGCGGCAGGTAGGAAATGTCACTGCATTGAATAGCCCCGAACGACACCTGTCCGGATAACGGTGGCAATGAGCCAGTCACGCCTTTCAGCAGTGTGGATTTACCGGCGCCGTTCGGGCCGACCACCGCCGTCAGGCTGCCTTGTGCGATCACTGTCTGCAGGTGCATTACCGCTGGATTGCGATCATAGCCGAGCGAATAGTCCTCGAAGGTCACCGCAACACTCATAGCCCACCCGGTGTGGCTGTGGCCCAAAAAAACAATGCCCACAATGCCGAAACAATAATGGCAGCAATCAAGGTACGACGGCCGGCGCCCTGCATGATCAGGCCGATACGCTCATCACGTTGGGTTGTCATAATGCCTATCCGTTGGTGTGCAAGGCATATTGTCTTGGCGGTTTAGTAGTCCGAAGGGGCGGTGGGGTTTCTTGTCGAGCACGTAGAGGCTCGGGCAGTACAGGGCGGCAGGTATAGCGCTGTTCGTTTGTTGTACTGCCCGTGTGCTGGTATGCCGAGGGGGCTTGTGTCCGGATTTTTTCATAATACCGCTAACTAATAATGTTATGATGTAACATAACACCAATTGAGCAAATTGCCACACTAAATTTACCTAGAGCATTAACACTGGGTGTAATTGATCAGGCTGGCTTGGCTTGGCTTGGCTTGGCTTGGCTTGGCTTGGCTTGGCTTGGCTTGGCTTGGCTTGGGGGTTGGGCTCTGGAGATGACAATGCGCTGGGGAAACAGGGGCTGCTGTAACAGTCTTGAGTCGATGCGTGGGCCGTATCAATGTTAATCTCACCTTTCATACAACATTGAAATTTATACTGATAAATTGCTGAGCAATTGACACAGAACGCGATTGTTTTGTGATGTTCAATCTACCGATCACCGGCAATTGCAGATCTACGGTCTAAAGGATCCACGCGCTAACATGACTGGAAACAAATCACGCATACAATGCGTTCCTACTAATGTCGTTACCGGCTTTCTCGGTGTTGGCAAAACGACTGCTATTGTTCACTTGTTACAAAACAAACCTGCAAGCCAGCGATGGGCGGTACTGGTTAATGAATTTGGCGAAATAGGGGTAGATGGCGGTTTGATGGAGGGGCGCCATGGGGAAGATCAGGGAGTGTACATTCGTGAGGTGCCGGGGGGCTGTATGTGTTGTGCGGCAGGCTTGCCAATGCAGGTGGCACTCAACCAGTTGTTATCAAGCGCAAGACCTGATCGCCTGTTGATAGAGCCAACCGGACTTGGTCACCCGAAAGAAGTGTTGCAGATACTCTCGAGTGGAGCCTATCGATCTGCGTTATCCGTAGAACAGACCATTACGCTGGTGAATGCACGTCATTTGTCCGATACGCGCTATACCGAAAATCAGATATTTAACCAGCAAATTGAAGTGGCTGATATTGTCATTGGCAACAAAAGTGACCTGTATCAACCAAGCGACACCGAAATGCTGCAGTCCTACGTGCTGGAAAAAGCTACTGCAGGTGTAAAAGTAGTTCTGGCAGTTCATGGTGAATTTGAGCACGCATTACTCACAGGCGCGTCTCGCTATATTGCTGCCAAGGACGCGCCAGCAGAGTCACATCATCATGCTGATAATCCTTCAGTATCAACTATACCTGCTTGTGGCTACATAAAAAAAATAAATGAGGGTGACGGGTATTGCAGCGTTGGTTGGCGCTTCAGGGAAGATAAACACTTTTGCCGAGACAGTCTTTTCAGCTTTTTAAATGGTATTGACGCGGATAGAGTGAAGGCAGTAATGAACACTGACGACGGTGTGTTTGGCTACAACGGGGCAGACGGTTCATTGACCGAACTTGCATTGTTTGGACGTGGGCAAAGTTGTATTGAGATTATTAGCACGTCGGTGAGTGATGAGTGGGAAGTTCAGTTGTTGCAGTGCCTGTCAGATGAGAGTTCAAAGCAAAGTGCTGAATGACCCTTGTGTTTTGGGTTGGGCTAAAAGCTTGTGGTGACGAGTGGTTAGGGTGTGTGGTGCGCTTTGTTATGCTCA
>JALZUX010000574.1 GCA_023301405.1 Granulosicoccaceae bacterium
GTACTTTCGGCACGGTTGGGTGCGACAACAGCTGATTGATACCCCACACCTTAAAAGCGGTTTCAACGAAAGTTTGATCTTGCTCATCAATGATCTGTTGATCTAGCTCGTCAGGCATTTTGTCTATTTCTTTTTCATCAAGTAACTTCTGAAAAAGTTGCTTGATCTCTGCCGGTACGTTGTCAACAGTCTGCTGTATCTGCACGGCCTGTTGCTGACTAAACGTTAAAATAGCGCCGGAGAAGCTGCGCCTTTTTCCTATCAATAAAACCCGTGCTGCAAGGCAATCACCGATCTCAACATAATCAGTGAAGCTGCTTTCAAAAACACGTTTGGTTTTTTTCTGTGTGCCGTAGCGGCGCACGTCAATCCACTCATCTGGCTCTATGTTTACGACCTCCCAAAGCCTTACTTCCGTTTCGGCCAGTGTGCGAAGGTAGCGTTTGCCGTGGGTGCCTTCACGCCAGCCGCGTTGCTTCAGGTATTCGGTGATGGCACATCCTTCAAGATGCCATTTGGACACCGCCATTTCTTCAAACATGAAGCCCAATGCGCTAGGGCTTTGCGGGCCCCCGAGAAGCTCTTCAAGCACGTCATCGATAGGGCGGTTAAGCGCTTCGGCAATATTGGCGCACAAACCGTCCATCATATCGTCATAAAGATGTGCCCATGGTTGGCTGGTGCAGACGTAGTCCATCAGGTGTTTTGTTGCCTGATCGATTTCTTTTTGCTCTTTGCGTGCAGATGCCATAAGGAAGATACCGGGTTAGCCATTATTGTTTATCAAGTTTGGCTATGAGTGTGATCATAAGTGTTAGCGAGATGAAGGAAAGTAAAGTATCTGCTGTTAACCTGCAAGGTCGAGGTAGATAATCGCCACAGCTTTGAATAGCTGTGGGTTGGTGTTTTGCATGTGGATTGGTTACATTTAAGTCGTGATCGGCAAGGACTGGCTTTTTGTGCTCAACCAGCGCAAGAAGCTGTTGTTAACGTCAATTGAGGGCCATCAGAATTTATCTAGCGGCTCTGTTCTAGATGTAGAGGGGGTTCTAGCTTTGTAACATCGATGTATATCCGAAACTTGTTTGCCTATTAGTTGGCTGATGAGTCTTGAAGTGATTTGATTGTGTATGCAATCATAGAGTTGATGTGATCGTTATAGTTGGCTTACGGCCGTGTTGAACTACACTCGATTCATAGGGTCAAAATTAAGGGCAGTTGTGTGCGCCTTCTCCGTTCAAGTTACCAGCTAAGACCTTCATTTTTATGATTGATTCCCTACTTGCCACTGCGTGGCGACGGTTAATTCCGGCAACCGTACTTTGGATTGCCTTTTGGCCAACTCTTTGGTTTATCCGCATTGGTGAGATAACCGGCCCTAAGGCTTGGTTTTGGATCGTCGGTGAGTTGAGTTATCCGTTTGCCGTGATGGTGTTTTTTCTGGCTGATGGAGTGTTGACTCGGTTTAATCTAAGGCCATTACTAATGTTCTGTGGCAGTGTGGCTGCTGTTGCCGTGTTTATGTTGTTTTTTTATCCCCGTGGCGGCTTTAGCTTTGGTGTGCTTGCAGAGGCGTTTCTTTTTTAAAGATAGCTAAAGGATAACCGTGCCATCGATCAGGATATGTACATCACCGCCAACAAATACCTGGCCGCCTGATTGCTGAATGGCCACCCGGCCGCTGCGATTGATATTGGTGCCTTGTGCCACAGTAATGGGGTTGTGCAGTCGCGTTTGCGATTGCAACCAATGTGCTAGCGCCGCGTTTAGTGACCCGGTGATCGGGTCTTCGCTCATGCCACTGGACGGTGCCAGCATACGAACTTCATAGTCACACAGGTGATTTTCTGGGTGAGCGCCGATCAAACCTATAGATTTAAATTGCGGCCATCTAACCCGTGACGAATCCACTGCCAGTACTTGTTCAGCGGTTTGCAGTTCAAACGCTTGCCAAACAGGACCGTTATTCAATTCGGCGCTGCGAACAACATTGGATTCCGGAATGTTTAATGCGGCAAGAATCTCTTGGCGGTGTGTTATGTCCATTGCTTGTATATGTGTCGGCGGCGCTTCGAACGCGGGTGATGCCCCATCAATGTGGATGCTTACTACTCCAACACCGCACTCTTGTCTGACGATACCGGCTGACTTCGGTTTACCGCCGCAATGTAGCCATGTCATGCAGCTGCCCAGCGTCGGGTGACCTGCAAACGGCATTTCCCGCGTTGGGGTCATTATTCGAACTTTGTAGTCGTTGGCCGGGTCATCTGGCGGTAGCAAAAATGTAGTTTCCGCAAGGTTGGTCCACGCTGCAAAAGTTTGCATTGCGTCATCTGACAATGAACCAGCCTCTACAACAACGGCCAGGGCATTGCCTTGGGTAGGAATGGCGCTAAATACATCGCATTGAACAAATCGGCGGGAGCGGGCGGTCATGTCTGTACTCTTTGTAAGCGTCATAGGTGTATTCAATACTGTAACAAAAACTGAACCTACGCTGCCTTGATTCTGACTATCGAGCCTTGATTTTCGCAGACTGAAGGGGCACCCTCGGTGACCCGTAAAAATTCGTTAAGGTATAATGAATAGCAAGTCACCCCGTGTTGCTATAAATCATGCGCCAATCGCAGGCTTTTTGGTCTACGTATTAGTTAGTTTGATTGGTCCTGACAGTGCCGTGATTGCGCAAGAAATGACTGACACTACGGCAAAAACTACTGTTGTGAGTTGGTGGCAACCTAAGGCGACTGATAGCTTACAGTGGCAGTTGCAACTTCAAGGAGATGTGGTGGTAATACCCGGCGTTGATGTTTACGCGGTCGACGCCACTGCTTCGAAAAAGTCCATTGATGCCGCCAAGGGAGCCGGTGCAAAGCTGATGTGCTACATCAGCGCGGGCAGTGCAGAGCAATGGCGAGAAGACTTCAAAAACTTTCCACGCACAGTTGTCGGCAAGCCTTATGATGGTTGGCCAGGGGAGTGGTGGCTCGATACTGGTAGTATTGAGGCACTAGCGCCGATCATGCGCGCCCGAATGGATGTCTGCAAGGCAAAAGGATTTGATGTTCTTGATGCCGACAACATCAATGGGTTTGAAAATGATACCGGCTTTGACATAACGCGACTGGAATCAATCCGTTATATTCTTTGGCTAGCTGATGAAGCTCATGACAGGGGCATGAGTTTTTCGCTTAAAAATGCCGAAACGCTTATCCCTGACCTACTTGATTCAATTGACATGATGCAAAGCGAATCATGTTTTGTGTACGGTAACTGTGTGGCGGCCAGTTTGATGACGGCGGTTAACAAACCTGTGTTTGCTGTGGAGTACCAGGAAAATATTGACGCTGAACGTTTTAAGCGTGATGCCTGTGCGATTGCAGGCTCCTATAAGTTTTCGATGATTTACCGCGATAGATTGCTTAAACCGGAAGGGGTTTACTTGAATTGTGGTGGGTTTTAA
>JALZUX010000575.1 GCA_023301405.1 Granulosicoccaceae bacterium
TGATCAATATTAAGCTTGGCAGCCAGCTTTTCTGCAAACCAGGTAAAGCCACCTGAAAGAATGGCGGTTTTATAGCCTAGTCGATTAAGATTACTTAACAGACTGTGCGCACCATCTGTAATTTTTAATTTTTTGTCAATATCATCAAGACGGCTGACTTCAAGGCCTTTTAACAAGCCCAGTCGCTGTTTAAAGCTGGCATTAAAATCGATCTCGCCGTTCATTGCGCGAGCAGTAATGGCTGACACTTCAGCGCCTACACCGGCGGCATCGGCCATTAAGTCAATGACTTCGCCCTGTATTAAGGTAGAGTCCATATCAAAGCACACCAACCGCCGGGTTCTACGCCAGATGTTGTCTTCCTGTATGGCGATGTCTGCGTCAAGTTCATGTGATAAAGACAAGCAGGCTGACCGCAAACCGTCTATTCCGCCACTGTGATGATTAATACGAAACTCAACCGCAATCAACGGATTACTTTTTGTGGATGCCATTGAAATACGCGGAGACATGCGTTGAATACTTTCAATGTTCCAGCCCAGCTCACTGACAACATGAGTGACTTTTGCTATCAAATCAGCCCCTAGTCTTCTGCCGAGTAATGTGATGATATGCCGGTCATGCCCGCTTCCAGCAACCCATTGCGAATAGGCATCTGAACTGATAGGTGTAAAGCGAATGTTTAAATCAAGATCATGCGCCTTGAATAACAGGTCTTTAAATAGGGCGTCAGTATTGGAGGTATCAGCAGAATTGTCGCGCCCCGCGACCTCCAGATCAATCAGCATGCCCCATGACAAATTGTTGTGAATAACTGCCTGATCAATATCAAGAACAGTCACTTCATAGCTTGCAAGGATCGCTGACAAACCAGAAGTGATACCGGGGCGATCACGACCTGACACGTTTATTAGAACAACTTGGCTCAAAATGTTGGCTCGCACCTTCTATCGGGGGCCATATTGTATCACTGATACCTCACACCGAGTGCTTTGATTCAGCTTACCCGCAAGCTGGCATTACCCCGATTTAAGCAAAATTCAGATAGAATACCGGTAACTTTATCGGTGACTACACTAATGAGCAAATCAGTTGAAATAATTGAAGTTTCTCCACGAGATGGTATTCAAAATGAAAAGACTCTACTCACCACCGCGGAAAAACTAGAGCTGATCAATCGCGCCATTGACGCTGGCGCATCACGTATCGAAGTCACTAGCTTCGTCAACCCTAATAAAGTGCCGCAAATGGCTGACGCCGATGAAGTGGCAGCCGCACTACCACCAAACAGTTCCGCCAAGACTATTGGCTTGGCGTTGAACAAGCGTGGCTTTGAGCGTGCATGCAACGCCGGCCTAGACGAAGCCAACTACGTGGTGGTAGCAAGCGATACATTTGGTCAGCGCAATCAAGGCGCTACAACAGAACAATGCATTGAGATCCTGCGGGACATCACCGAATCATCTACCTCTGCCACCAAAATCGGCGTCACTATCGCCGCTGCCTTCGGTTGTCCGTTTGAAGGTGAAATGCCACTCGAAAGACTAATTAGTGTTGTAAAAGGATGCATGGAATCACAGCCATTTGAACTGGCGTTGGCAGACACAATCGGCGTGGCAACGCCCACCGATGTCCGCATCAGAGTTGATGCCGTGAAGCAGCTCTTTCCTGATGTACCAATCCGCCTTCACTTCCACAACACCCGCAACACTGGCATTGCCAACGCGTGGGCCGGAATTGAAGCCGGTGCAACCGCGCTTGATTCAAGTTTTGGCGGTGTCGGCGGCTGTCCTTTTGCACCCAACGCCACTGGCAATATCGCCACAGAAGATCTGATTTACATGTTAGAGCGCTCTGGCGTAAACACCGGCGTATCGATCAACGCCGCCATTGACGCTGCCGAATGGCTGCAGGAAAAGCTTGGCAAGACAGTCCCGGGAATGGTCATGAAAGCGGGCGTGTTTCCTAAAGCCTAACCACAGCACCGGGCCAAGGAAAGCTGCAGTCTGACGGTTGAACGGCAAAACATTTGTGTCGATACCCTGCACCGGGGCATTCATCGTGCGCTGCAAGGTCTACACTCTATACTGCCATTGATTTTACCTTTGCCGTGCCTGGCTATTAACCTGAGATAGCGGGTTACAAGCTTGGCAAAACACTGATACACAAGGTGATTTTTGGTAATTTCCGCACAATGCTTTATTTTTTAATTTTGGAACTCCAACACTATGATCAAGGCCCTGCAGGAATCTTCACCCGGCGTACTTCTGATACGCGTGCTGATCGCCGCCACTATTGTTTTCGCCTCGTATAACCCAAGCGGAAAATCGTTATTTCACTGGATCCAAAGTCACCCTACTCCGACTGATGCATGGGTCATATTGGCAGCTATTGTTGCAATCTTACTGAATGTCGGCCTGCTGATCGCCGCATGGAAAGCACTCGGCCCGGTCGGTACGGTCATTATGCTTATCCTGTTTGCTGCACTCGCCTATTTGTCACTTCAGGAAGGATGGGTCAGCGCCGACAATGCGACGTCTGTGCAATGGCTGGGCTTGATCCTCTACAGTGTTTTTCTAGGCATTGGTCTAGCGGGCGCTATTCTTTGGCGACGGGCAACCGGCCAGGTCGTCGTCGAAGACGGTGACGACGCGTAGTATCCCTTAGGTGGGAAATCAGTTTCCCACCTTCCCCTCCCTCCTGATACGCAATCTATACGTTCGCCGGCTGACATACCCTGCTATCGCAAAAAACACCAGTCAACGCGTTTAACAACGCCTACCTCGTTCTGGTTATGGCACCAATGCTGTGGGGCGGTAATTCAGTCGCCGGTAAGCTCGCCTCCCTTGATTGGCAGCCATTCACTATCACTGGAATGCGCTGGCTACTGACCTGTATCGTTTTGCTGCCTTTCGCCATCAAGCACCTTCGTCATGATTCCGCTATGTTACGTAAATCGTGGCCAATCCTTTTTGCACTGGGTGGGTTTGGCATGGCGATGTTTAGCTTGCTGATGTATCTGGCGCTCAACTACACCACCGCGATCAACGTAAGCATTGAACAGGCCGCCGTACCCGCTATGATTATGCTAGCCAACTTTGTCGTATTTTCCCAACGTGTTACTGTGCTTCAAATCGGCGGGCTACTGTGCTGTGTTGTTGGCGTACTAATCACCACAACCGGCGGTGACCCGTTGCAGTTCTTTCAGCAAGGCCTTAACAGGGGTGATGCCATTATGTTGTTGGCTTGCGTATTTTACGCCGGTTACACTTTTGGCTTGCGATGGCGTCCGGCAATCCACTGGCTAAGCTTTATGTGGGTGATATCGCTCAGTGCTTTTCTGGTGACCATTCCCTTTACCCTGTGGGAATGGCACCACTCTGAAACCGTTATAAGTGTAGCCAACTTAATTCAGCCAGGCCTCAGAGGGTGGTCTGTCATGGCCTATATAATAATTTTTCCAACTATTATCGGTCAAATATTCTACGCGCGTGGTGTTGAACTGCTTGGCAGCAACAGGGCAGGCTTGTTTATTAATTTAGTGCCGATTTTTGGATCTATCCTTGCGGTGCTGGTACTGGGCGAGCACTTCCAGTTGTATCATGCTGTTGGTTTGTTACTGGTTATTGGTGGTATCGCATTCGCCGAACGGTTCTCCGCTGTTTAAAGTAAATAACCGCCCATCAGTGATAGCAAGCATCTGCAAGTCTTAAAAGTCTCTCACAACACGCTGACTTTTTATAGCAACTACTTAACCGTCGCAATGTATTCGGGCGGGAAACCAAGCTTT